>NZ_JAAHIG010000105.1:0-25430 GCF_010692305.1 Moorena sp. SIO4G3
ATGTGATTGCGTCGCTTTACCGTAACAATTTTGTTTCATGATTTTTTTTTCTCTTTCCTTCATGCCGGACCACAACAACGTTGTGGTAGTGAGGAAGGACACCGAGATCGGGTCATGTCTGTAAGTTTTAGTCCAGATGGTAAGACTCTTGCTTCGGCTAGTGTTGATGGGGCAGTGACACTCTGGAACCTTGAAAATCAAACATTTAGTTCAGATCTAGATACTCTACTGAAGCTTGGTTGTGACTGGGCCGGTGATTATTTAAAAACTAACCACGAGGTAGAAAAGAGCGATCGCTCCCTTTGTAATAAGATTCCTAATCAAAATTAAAGCAATCGGGTCGATCTGAAATATTAATATAAGCCAAAAAGGCATATCTAGAGCAAGAAAGTGTTCTATAGAATAAGAAAGCACTCTGTCAACAGCAAAGGGAGTAAAAGGGAGTAACTCGACCATCTACCACCCACATTCCCAGACTGGGGCTAAAATCCCTAAGCTGTTAAGAATCTAGTTGTATGACACACTCTAAGGGAAATCTTGGGTTTCAGCCTTAGAATTATCTTTGTTTACATGTACAACCCATTAATCGGCTCTTAGTCGGCTCGTTTTTCATCCCCGGTCATTAGACGCGGGGTTTATAAACTCACGAGGATTTTTTTTATGATAGTAGTCATGAAGGTAGGCTCTCCAGAAGTCGAGGTGACTCGCCTGAGCCAGGAACTTAGTCAATGGGGGCTGACTCCAGAAAAAATTGTTGGTAAGCATAAAGTAGTGTTGGGTCTGGTCGGTGACACCGCTTCTTTAGACCCCCTGCAAATTCAGGAAATTAGTCCGTGGATAGAACAGGTACTGCGGGTAGAGCAACCGTTTAAACGGGCTAGCCGTGAGTATCGTCACGGGGAAGCCAGTGAGGTACTAGTGCCAACACCGAATGGGCCAGTGGTCTTCGGTGAACACCATCCCTTGGTGATTGTTGCTGGTCCGTGCTCCGTGGAAAACGAGGACATGATCGTGGAAACAGCACGCAGGGTTAAGGCATCAGGAGCAAAGTTCTTGCGGGGAGGTGCCTACAAACCCCGGACATCCCCCTATTCCTTCCAGGGTCATGGGGAAAGTGCCTTGGATTTGCTAGCCAAAGCACGGGAAGCAAGTGGCTTGGGCATCATTACCGAAGTGATGGACACGGCTGATGTGGATAAAATTGGTAAGGTAGCAGATGTTCTGCAAGTTGGTGCCCGTAATATGCAGAATTTTGCCCTACTGAAAAAAGTCGGGGCTCAAGATAAGCCAGTACTCCTGAAGCGGGGGATGTCAGCAACTATTGATGAGTGGTTGATGGCTGCTGAATATATCCTAGCAGCGGGTAATTCTAATGTGATTCTTTGTGAACGGGGAATTCGGACTTTTGACCGTAAATACAGCCGGAATACCCTAGATCTTTCAGTACTGCCAGTCTTACGACTCCTAACTCACTTGCCGATTATGATTGACCCCAGTCACGGCACAGGGAAGTCTGAATATGTTCCAGCTATGGCAAAAGCAGCGATCGCAGCTGGAACTGACTCGTTAATGATAGAAGTTCACCCCAACCCCGCTAAAGCCCTGTCTGATGGACCACAATCCTTGACACCGGAGCGGTTTGACGAATTGGTGAAAGAATTGGCGGTCATTGGTGAAGCCGTAGGGCGTTGGCCTCAATCTGCTGTGGCTGTTGCTAGTCATTAGTACTTAGTTTGTAGTTATGACCTGAGTTCGACATTATCAAGTTTATCTAGAACTCAGGTTAAGAAAGACTAAGAACTAATCAAACAAACACTCTGTGTTCTAGACAAGGCATCTGTTGGCGGACTTGTTGGAGACGGTTTGGGTCAATTTCTGCGATCGCAACTCCTGGTGTGTCTCCAGCATCTGCCAAGATTACCCCCCAAGGGTCTACTATCATTGCATGACCATGGGTGTAGCGCATGGCATAGTGACGACCAGTTTGGGCTGGGGCAATCACATAGCAGGTGTTTTCTATGGCTCTAGCTTGGAGCAGAACTTGCCAATGGTCTTTGCCAGTGTAGGCGGTGAAGGCAGCAGGCACAAACAATACATCCGCTCCATTCTGGGATAAGTGTCGGTAGAGTTCCGAAAATCGCACATCATAACAGACAGACAGTCCCAAATTGCCGAATTCTGGGGACGGGTAGACCTTGGGTAGTTCAGTTCCAGCTTTAACTGTCTCTGATTCTCGATAGGTATTCCCATCAGGGAGGTTAACATCAAATAGATGAGCTTTATGGTAGCGCGCTAGTTCATTGCCACTCGAACCGATGAGTAGGGCAGTATTGTAGACTTTACTACTACCCACTGGTACCGGAAAGCCACCACCAAGGATCGTGACCTGGAACCGTTGCGCCATAGTTTTGAGGAATTGCTCACTTTGCTCTGCGATCGCATCAGCGTGGGTAATTTTGTCTTCCTCTGTACCAAGAAAAGAAAAGTTTTCTGGTAAGCTAATCAATTCAGCACCACGACCCACGGCTAGGTCGATCAGTTCTTCTGCCTGGACTAGGTTTTGTTCTAGGTCAGGGGAGCTAGTCATTTGAATGGCAGCTGCAAGATAGCACTTCATTATGAGTCAACGGTAGAGTTTTCAAGATAGAAACATATTAAGACAGATATTATACCGAGTTGCATTCAAAGATAGTAGATTGCTTGGATAGGGAGATTGGGAGATTGGGAGATTGGGAGATTGGGAGATTGGGAGAACAGAAAGTTTTAGGTTGGACCGCAACTTGGTATTAAATTCATTTACTATATTTTCCCCAGAATGACCCAAACCAAATTAAAAAAATTTAATCACTGTCAGACTTCCCGTCGCAGCACAAGCACTGGACAGTGGGCAAATCGAACGACTCGCTCAGCTACTGACCCCAAAACAAATCGTTTCAGACCGGTGTAGCCATGAGATGGGATCACAATCAGATCAATGGCTTGTTCCCTGGCGTAGTCGATGATGTTTGAGGCAGGATTGCCAATGCTGATGTTGACATGGATTCCTTCGTATTGAGGTTCCTTGAATCTGTCAGAAAGTACCTTTTCCACATGGGATTTACGAGTCTGGCTATCTACTGTACGCCACATCACTCCCGGTTCACCAGGGTTGAGAGGAGGTAAGACATGGATAACGTATAGATGAGATGCATCCTTGACAAAGTCTATTGTTTTTTCTAAAGCCTCAAAGGAGGTTTCAGAAAAATCAATGGGTACAAGTACACGGTCGGTGGCAAATAAGCTCATAGATTATTGACTCCTATGGCTTGTTTAAAAATATTATAAATACTAATCTTCTAGGAAGATTGAGTGACGGTAACTATTTTTCCAGAATTCAAGCGATCCATATAGTCTTTAAGTTCAGTGGCTACTTTGCTACAGAGAAAGTAGGCACCAAAAAGATTAGGTAAACCCATAGAAAAAAGCATACTATCACTGAAATTAATGACTGCTTCTGGGTTAGCCACAGCTCCCATAAAGATGGTGATCAAAAATAATACTTTGTAGACAATCAACGTTCTCGAACCAAACAAATAATCCCAACAGATTTCACCATAGTAACTCCATGAAATCATAGTAGAGAAAGCAAAAAAGAACACAGATATTGCTAGGAGGATGGGAAACCAACTAATGACACTACCAAAAGCAGCGGCGGTCATTTCGGCACCACCGAACTCAGCAAACTCAGAATTTTTGTATACTCCAGTGATGACTATTACTAGAGAAGTCATATTGCAGATGACCACAGTAACAATAAAGGGTTCGAGTAGGGCTATAATGCCTTCTCGCACTGGTTCCTCAGTCCTGGCAGCGGCGTGAGCAATGGCAGATGTACCAATACCTGCCTCATTAGTAAAGGTTGAACGCCTTAATCCCTGTACTAACACCCCAATCAAACCTCCCTCAACGGCTTGGGGAGACAAGGCTTCTGTCACAATAGTTTCGATTGCAGATGGGATGCTGGAAAAATTGACAATCAGAATCCAGAGGGATGTCAAAATGTAGATCCCACACATGACGGGTACGATGGTACCAGCCACTAAGCCAATACGTTGAATGCCACCAATAATCACCAATGTCACTAGGCCAACCAGAATTAACCCATAAAGCCAGCCTCGATTGATCAGCCAGGGGACTACGCTGGCCATTACTTCAAAGGATTGGTTAGCTTGAAACATGCTCGAACCACCAAATGACCCAGCAATGGCAAAGATACAGAATAGCAGGCTGACAATTTGGCCGAGTTTTTGATATCCCATTTCCGCTAAACCAGCCGAGAGGTAATACATTGGACCACCAGCTATAGTTCCGTCTGGTCTGACCACTCGATATTTTTGAGCCAGGGTACATTCTACAAATTTACTGCTCATGGCCAATAACCCTGCAAGGGTCATCCAGAACGCAGCTCCTGGTCCTCCGATACTGATGGCAAAGGCAACACCGCCAATGCTACCGAGTCCAACACCAGCGGATAGGGCAGTTGATAGAGCTTGAAAGGAAGAGATTTCACCGTTTTGGTTGGGTTGCTCGTATTTGCCTAAGGCTATATCAATGGCGTGTCGAAATCCCCAGATGTTTATGAAGTTCATCCGGAAGGTGAAGAATAGGCTACCACAGACTAGCCACAAGACAATCAGTGGCATACCACTGATGCTAAAGAAGAGTACATTAGATATGCCATTTAAGATTTGGTTAACAATACCGGTGAGGTGAGTTAGAACCGAGTTGTTTGCTGCTACAGCTAAAGTGGGTAAATTGAAAAAAATATGATCTAGTGTCAACGTCTTTTAGCAATACTTCTTTACAAATTTACCAGGACTTACCAACTAAACGGGCAAGGTGTCTCCCGTTAAATCGGAGATTATAACGGGAGACACCTTGCCCGACAGGGTCTTGAAGTTCTCAACAGATTGGCCAGAGGCCACGCTTCGCTCCGGAAGCGAAGCTTCCGCTAAAAGCGATTGGCCAGAGGCCACGCTTGTGGCCTCTGGCCTCCGCTGCTTGAGGTGCGATCGTAAGTGGTACAATAGCACAGTGATATTAACGTACTGCTACAAAATCAAACCAAGTCCCGAACAGAT
The DNA here is from genome assembly GCF_010692305.1 of Moorena sp. SIO4G3. Lineage (NCBI taxonomy): Bacteria > Bacillati > Cyanobacteriota > Cyanophyceae > Coleofasciculales > Coleofasciculaceae > Moorena > Moorena sp. SIO4G3. Next base: position 5,121 of record NZ_JAAHIG010000105.1, read on the forward strand.
AGCCATCATGGAAAGGTGGCTTGAATTGTTGCGTCGTCACTGGAACTATGCTCTAGGGCAACGACTTGATTGGCTCAATCGGACTCGCTCACCGATTGATAGATGTAGCTTGATTAGTGAGCCGATAGGTGTTATTCCAGAAGCGGTCAACTATTACACCCAGCAGGCAGCTCTCAAGGAAACCAAACGGCTATTCCCTGATTACAAACAAATCTACGCAGAAACTCAGCAGATTAACCTACAACGGCTCAACAAAGCATGGGATAGATGGCGGAAGCCGCTGAAGCATGGGTTACGCGGGGGAAGACCTCGGTTCAAGAAACAAGGTCAATTAAGGTCATTCGTGTTTCCACGTGTGAACAGCCCGCGTGCCGGGGCCCATCTAAAAGATGGCTTTCTATTGCTCAGTCGCATTGGTCAAATACCTGTGGTCATGCATAGACCAATACCAGATGGATTTACTCTTAAACAGTGTACTGTCGTCAAAAAGGCTGATGGTTGGTATTGTTGCATTTCAATGAAAGATGATACCGTACCTGAGCTATTACCTGTGGATTCGGTTAGATCTGCTGTCGGTATCGACGTTGGCTTAGAAAAATTTTTAACCACCTCAGACGGTGAAGCTATACCTATTCCGCAGTTTTACAGGAAAGCTCAAGACAGACTTGCTCAAGCTCAACGAGTAATGTCCCGTCGTCTCAAGGGGTCTAAAAACTGGAAAAAAGCCAAGCAGAAAGTGGCTTTATTACACCTTCATTTAACCCGTTGTCGAAAGGAGTTTCATTATCAGGTTGCTCATTGGTTGTGTAGTAAGTATGACTTAATTGCTCACGAAGACTTAAACATCAAAGGACTTGCTCGAACTAAGTTAGCCAAATCAATACATGATGCAGCTTGGGGTGCATTTCTGGAGATATTGCAAGCAGTGGCGGTCAAACGCGGCTTGTTAGTCGAGGAAGTCAACCCACGGGGGACAAGTATTGAGTGCTTTAATTGTGGTTCTAGGGTTGAAAAAAGTTTGAGTGAGCGTGTTCATTGTTGTTCCAGTTGTCAAGTCAAAATTGACCGTGATTGGAACAGTGGTATTAATATCTTAAATCGTGGATTAATGGCGGTCGGACTACCGCTCAATGGCTGTGGTAAATCAATACAGGATATTGAGGAACAGCAAGTCTCATTCGTGAGTTTGAGAAGCCTACATCATAATCTTTGATTTGATGTAGGAGTAGTCACAAACTGGGCAGCAAATCTACAAGTAGGGTCACCCTAATGGTAGGTTTACTGTCAGGATTCACGGTTATGGTGTTGACAAATATAAATCAATCAAAGATAATGGTAGATTAAGTGTCCATTCCTGCTCGGATCAGGTGAAGGCATACCAAAAGCTGGCACAACCAAGAAATCCTATCCATCGGAACCAACACTAACCAGCTACCTGTACGGCAACTGTAGAACAAAAAATCCATGACCTACGCAATTATCGAAACTGGTGGTAAGCAACTGCGAGTAGAACCCGGTCGCTTTTACGACATCGAACTACTGCACGTTGAACCAGAGCAAAATGTCACCATCGACAAAGTCCTGTTCGTTAATCATGATGGTGAAATCAGCATCGGTCAGCCCTTAGTTGAAGGAGCAACCGTACAAGGAACGGTGATGCGACACTTTCGCGATCGCAAAATCATCGTCTACAAAATGCAGCCCAAGAAGAAAACCCGTAAGAAGCGGGGACACAGACAGGAAAAAACCCGTCTGATGATTGATGCTATTAGTATGAATGGTTCTGTCCTCGCCTCGGTTTCCAAACCAGAGGAAGCACCAATCTCAGCAGAAACTGCCCCTGAAGCACCAGCAACTGAAGCACCAGCAACTCAGGAAACCGCTGAAACTGCTCCGGAATAGTTTATCGGAAATAGTTTAATGATGGTAAGGATGCTTGGATCAGCTCCCCAGTGAAAACCCCCTATGCAATAGCGGTGGGGATGGAAACCAGTTAGGAGCCTGATTCCCCTCGTCTACAGTTTGATAGGTATGTTATTTTTATCCCTCAGACCTGTGGAGAGGGCAAAATTCCCTCAAAATTCCCGTACAAACACTGAAATATAAAGGAACATTATGGCTCATAAGAAAGGAACAGGAAGTACTCGTAACGGTCGTGACTCTAATTCCAAACGCCTAGGGGTCAAGCGCTACGGTGGTCAGTTTGTCAAGGCTGGCAACATCTTGGTACGTCAGCGAGGTACTAAGTTTCATCCTGGTACCAATGTTGGTCGCGGCGGTGATGACACCCTATTTGCAATAGCTGATGGCATAGTCACTTTTGAAAGAAGGGGTAAAAGCCAAAAAAAAGTCAGCGTTTACCCGGTTGAAACCGAAGCATCAGCTTAGATACAACAGTTTATAGTTGAGACTGAAATCCCTCCATCAGCAGTTGGCTGCTGTTGATGGTAACTGATGAGGCACCCCCGAGGGGGTGCTTTTCTGTCTGGCAAATACAAAAGGTAATGGGTAATGGGTAATGGGTAATCGTTAACTACCAATTACCCATTACCCAATAAGGGATATGATATAGCACTACCCATTAAAGTTAGGACATTGATAGAAGCTGAAACGCTAATGCACGTAAACTTTTGCCTCTTGCCTCTTGCCTGTTGCCCTTGCGCGTAGCCCTATAACTAGTCAAGTATGACCCAACTTCTTTAGTACAGGTGCGGTCGAAACCACGTGCCGTTCTAAACCCAGTTGTTTTGGACTAACCCCTAGGGCTAGGGCAACTAACTGGGGTAAATGCAATACTGGTAACCTTAACTGACGCCCAATCACCTTTTCTACCTCCGGTTGACGGGAGTCCAGATTAAGATGACACAACGGACAAGGGGTCACCATGCAGTCTGCGCCAGCATCCAAGGCTTCCTGAATATGGCTCCCTGCCATCTTGAAGGATTGTTCTGTGGCATAACTAGAAATTGGCCAACCACAACATTGAGTACGACCTCGGTAATATACAGGTGTTGCTCCTACGGTGCGAAATACAGTTTCCATGGATTCTGGATGCACTGGGTCATCGTAGGAGATGGATGTCTGAGCTCGCAGCAAATAACAACCATAGAATGCAGCACACTTGAGTCCAGTTAGCTTGCGACTCACTTGTGCTGCTAGGGCTTCCATGCCGTAATCTGCCACCAATGCCCACAGTAAATGCTTGACTTCTGTAGTGCCTTTGTAAGGAGAACAGCCTTCTTTTTTCAGCAAGCCATTCACTTTTTCCACATAACCGGTGTCGGTCTCTTGGAATTCCTTTAAACGCTCATCTACATGACCAATTACTCCCTGACAGGTGCTGCAATGGGTTAACAGGGGTAGATTCAGCTCCTCAGCTAGGGAGATGTTGCGAGCGTTAACAGTGTCTTCTAGGAGTTGGGAATCTTCTTTGAAGGTTCCAGAACCACAACAAGCAGCTTTTTTCAACTCAATCAGTTCAATTCCTAGCGCTTGGGTTAAGGCTGACGTAGATTGGTATAGTTCTCCACAGGCTCCTTGAGCAACACAGCCGGGGAAATAGGCATATTTGAGCGTAGCAGATGGCATAGTAATTTATACTTAATCGCCTCAAAGCGGTTAGAGATCAGCTCAAGGGTAACAGCTCATGCCCTAACCGCTACTAGCTTGTTCAAAATTCGTAACCGTAGCGCTTTAGTTCTTCGTCAAAAATGTACTGGACAATTTTTCGCGATCGCTCATTATAGTAATCGCGATAGTCTGTCTTTCTTTCTTCGGTTTTGTTGATCACTGGTATTTGGACTTTGAAGGGCACTCCAGCTTTATCCAGGACTCTGTCAAAATCATCCTGAAGAGTTTCAAAACGCATCACAGTATCCATACCTTTGGTATAGTTTCCGTAGAGTGTATACGGTTCAGCTGGAAGACCTAGAAACTGTTTAACTCGGTTTCGATTAGTATTCCGAACCAGGGATTGAACGGTTCGTTTCAGTCCATTTCCGTAAATAGAGCCATAGTGTTTCTCAATCCAATCATTAAATGAATGGGTTTTGCAAAATTCCATGTCTTCTATATAACCCGGTAGACGGTGAACCCATGATGTAGAGTCAGCGATAAAGTGTTGGTATTTTGAGGCTCTTTTTACATAGTCGGAAGCTAAACTGTCAAAAGGGTTGCGAATACAACTAAATTTTAGATAAGATGCTGCCTCTTTTTCTGTCAAAAGATTACGTCTGAACATCTCTCGTAGAGAATGATGTCTTCTGTGCATCAAAAATTTTCCGTTGGCGTCTAGGATGTCTTGGGCGGGGACTAGTTCGCCTTCTAGCTTTTTTTCCAGGACATCTTCTACTGCTGTGCAACCAGTTCGCGGTGCCATCAGGTAGAGTAAGCCGTATTTACGGCAAATCATTGCCATGATCAAGCTCCTTTGATTATAGGGTTATTATAAACAGGACGTAAGTATTGAGCCGTCAGCTATCAGCTATCAGCTATCAGCTATCAGCTTTGGGCCTGTGGCCAGGCTACTGTTCGCGCAGCGTGCGCGTATTGCAATCGGTGCTTTTAGGTGCGACCCGTGGCGAATTTAATAATTAGATGCGGAAAGCGCACCTTTTAATAAAATAAGCTGAAAGCTGACGGCTGACGGCTGATAGCTTACTGCTTAGGTTTATTGCTTTACTAGTTTCCACAGAAACGTTTTAATTTCGTAAGTTGGTTCAAGTTTATGGTTCCATTTGCCAATAAGTTCTGATTTATAGTTGTATTGTTTCTCGATTTTTTCTCGCAACTCCCTAGATGGATTATATAAAAATACATCACTGAATTCATCGGTATTTTCGGGGATGATTAACTGTTTGCTTTTTTCGCCATTAGGCATCTTTACGGATTTCTGGCTTAACCAGCAAAACTTCACTTTGGGGTCGAGAAGGTAAGACAGGGATATCACTTCCAGACTTTTTGTCAGCAAGAGGGGTTGCTCAGCCTGGTTAATAACTGCTGCTACCTGGGTATGGTTAGCACTAGTATACTTGTTCCACCAAAATTCCGCTTGAGAACTGATCACACAGGAGACAATTCCACCAGACAGTAGTAAAATCATTCCGAGTCGCCATAGCTTTTGTTGCCATACTCCCTGAAAAATGCTAGTTATTTTGTTAGTTATTTTGTTAGTAAATAGGTAAGCAACTGCTAGCTGAATACCAAGATAACAGGGAATTAGATAGCGAGTTACACTAGAACGCTTACCTCCGGAAATTAAATCCGGTAGCACTAGGGCTACGGCGGTAACTCCAATTAATGTCAAGATGAATAGACTAACTCGTTTGGGACTATGACGACAGAGAAAGTAAATGGCATAGCCGACTAGGATGAAGATTATTACAGAGACTACTACACTGGGGAAATTTAAGCCTTGGTTGAGATCAAAGAAATTTCGATTAATATTAATCAACCAGGTTTGGGCTAATGATGATAAAGGAACTTCTTGGAGTGCCCATTTGGTTTTGCTGGATACCTTAGAAAGGTTACTGTTAGAAATCAGTAACCAAGGAACAAATACCATCAAAGCCATTAAGGATGATAGCCCATAGTAAACAATAATTTTACTAAAGCGGAACCGTTCTGTTATCAGTACATAGATGCCATGACTGATGGCTACTAAGATAGAAAATAAAAACGTATAAAATCCTGTCACTAACGTGAGGGCGTAAATTCCCCAGGTAGAGATAAAGTGTAGGATATCTCTAATCTTATTAGTCGTGTTTCTTCGTTTCGTTAACCGTATTGCCCGTAACAGTGCTGCACTTGATAGCAAAATCGTTACTGTCCATAAGCCATACTGTCTTGCTGCTTGGGCATACAAGACCTGAAAGGGAGAAACGGCAACTAAGGCCATAGCTACCCATCCCACCAAGGACGACTCGAATAATTCTTGACATAACCAATAGATAGCAGGAAACACCAGCAAGCTAATCAGAGCTGAAAAACTTCTCCTCACTGCTACTGAATTGCCAAATAACTGTGACCAGAATCGCGCCATTACGTAATATAATGGGGGATGTTGAGGTTCTTCAAACGCCAATCCCTTAATGGTACCAATCAGTTTTTTTTCTGGATTTGTCTGCTGATACTTATGTAATTCTTTAATAGCGATTGCATCGCCATTAGAAATTTCGGGTATCATGTCTGACAATCGATAACCAGAAATCCGTAGTGAGGTAAAGGTTTCATCAATCCAGTAGGTCTTTTGGTCAAGATTTACGAATCGAAACACTATTCCTAGCATCAACAGGATAATAATTAAAAGCCCTAACCAAGTTGATGTAAATCTACGGGTTTGCTGCAATTTGTTTAGCATATATAGCAATTCTACTACTTGTGAGGTACACAATTTCTAGATTTTAGGGAACAGGGAGCAGGGAGCAGGGAGCAGGGAGCAGGGAGCAGGGAGCAGGGAGTAGGGAGCAGGGAGCAGGGAGCAGGTAAGAGAAACCCACCCCTAACCCCTCCGAGGAGGGGAAGGCAAGAGCCAATAGTCAAATAATTTTGTGTACCTCATGAGTCCTATAAACGCTATCTTGTTATGAAGTACATTAAATTTTATTACCCCTAAAACCTAAAACCTAAAACCTAAAACCTAAAACCTAAAACCTAAAACCTAAAACCTAAAACCTAAAACCTAAAACCTTTTGCTGTTGACGGTCAACAGTCAACAATTAACTGCTTATCTTTATTTTTGCGTCACGCGCCAGTTGAGTTTTAGATTAATCCAGAAATTCCAGAAAGTAACGGCTGCGATCGCAATACCATTTGCAATCAGATAGTTAATTCCCAGGAGATTAAACAACAGATTCAACAACAGCACATTTAGGCACAAACCGATCAAACAGACCAGGTTGAACTTCAAAAACCGTTTCAATCGCTTACCCCATCCCCACTGCTGACTGGCTATATCCCTAAACGTCCAGGCATCATTCCAAATAAAGTTATTGATAATGGCCGCTTCAGCAGCAATAATTTTACTGCGGGTGAGTCCCCAACCTAAACTAGCAGGGTCATGGAGTAAGTAAAGCACAGTCATATCCACAAATACGCCACTGAATCCTACTAAGCCAAAACGAATAAACCGCTTTAAAGGGAAGGGAATGCGTTTTCTAAGTTGACCAATGGTTCCGAGAGAAAACCTTAACCGGAGTAAGTGTCTAATATAGTCTACATACTGCTTCCAGGTAACTTTGCTTTCTCCTGAGAGTCTCTCTTGAAATACATAGCCAACTTCTGCAATCCGGCCAATTTTTCCCCTAGCTAGCACTTCAATTAGAATCTTGTAACCCAGAGGATTGAGGTCTTTTTCATGAATGGCACTACGGCGCACCATAAAATAACCGCTCATCGGGTCAGAAACACGACCGATCACCTCTGGTAAAATCGATAATCCTAAAAGTTGAGCACCTCTGGATAAGAAACGCCTCACTACACTCCAATCACTAACACCACCATCGTCTACATGACGACTGGCAATGGCGATATCGGCTCCATCCTCCATTGCTACCAAAAGTTTTGCTAATATCTCTGGTGGATGCTGTAAATCTCCATCAATTACCCCCAAAATTTTTCCAGTACCTGCTTTCCACCCGTGAATAACTGCTGTAGATAACCCCCGTTCATGCTGACGGCGAATTACCTGTAACTGTGGATAGTCCGACATCAGAGCCTGGGCGATTTCCCAGGTACGATCGGGACTATCGTCATCTACTACAATCAGTTCGTATTGGTTTGGTATAGCTTCATCGAGCAAATTGCTCAGGATTCTAATTAGCTCCCCGATGTTTCTACTCTCGTTATAGGTGGGAATCACCAAGGATAAGGAAGAATCACTAAGGTGAGATTCTTCTGATTTTGTGTAGTCATTACTGGTATCCAAAGACATACTCTCTTGGTTGATGGAATTTTTTTTAGGTTAATGGTGTTAGCTGTTAGGTTTTGGGTTTTAGGTTTTAGTACTTAATGTCTAGCGCCCCTAATCTAAGGGTGCTATCAAGCCTATGACATTAGTCATTAGTTTAGTTATTAGTCATTAGTTATCAGTCATTAGTCCAAATACGTAAGCATATGCGCACTTATCACAGGCTAGAAGCCTGTGCCACGCACGCGTGCGCGTTCAGCTATCAGCATTCAGCTATCAGCTATCAGACCAATTAAAGTAGGGTGGGCAAAGTAGTGTAATCTAGAATACTCACCCATAAGCAAACTATTTTTGCCCACCCTACAAGCTATCAGCCAAAGTATGACGGCTGACCGCACCTCAAGTAGCGTGAGCCTTTAGCTCACGGCACCTCAAGCAGCACCTCAAGTAGCGCATATGCTTAGCAAAATACTAATCAGCAACGACTCCCCAATCAGCCTTGAGCGTAATGGTTTAGTAGTTGCTCTATGTTAGTTGCTCTATGTTGCTCTATTTAGTTGATCTATTTATAATCCTACAGTAGAATTATACTAATTTCTTGAGGGTGTCAAGTAGTCAACCTCAAACCTATCTATAAATCCTCTATAAATCCTTGTGTTGCCCTGAATTTGAGGGATAAATCCCATCTAATCACAGGGAAACTTTGCATAACTTTATTTATGTCACTTATTTATGTCACTAAGGTTATGTAAAGATTTGTTGAAGTGTTTAGTGCCTCAAACTCTTGACTTAACCAAAGGCTAGGAGAATTGGGCGGGGATTATGTAAAGATTATGTAAAGTTTTAATCTAATCAAATTATTTGCTTATTAGTTAAGGTTTAAGCTTATGAAGCTAAGTGTTGTAATACCCTGTTTTAACGAAGTCAACACAATTGCTAATGTTATTGAAGCTGTTAAAGCATCTCCGGTTAAAGAGTGTGAAATTATTGTTGTTGATGACTACTCAACCGATGGCACTAGAGAGATTTTAGAGTCATCACTGGAATCCCAAATTGACCATGTTGTCTATCATCACAAGAATCGTGGTAAAGGAGCTGCGTTACGGACTGGCTTTGGCTTGGCTACTGGAGATATTGTAATCATTCAAGACGCTGATTTAGAGTATGATCCCCAGGAATATCCCTTGTTAATGCAGCCAATTGTTGATGGCAAAGCGGATGTGGTTTATGGCTCCCGTTTCGCTGGTGGTGGTCCTCATCGGGTAGTGTATTACTGGCATATGGTGGGGAATAAATTTTTAACCATGCTCTCCAATATGTTTACCAATATTAACCTTACCGATATGGAAACCTGCTATAAGGCATTCCGGCGTGAACTTATCCAATCTATCAAAATCCAAGAATCTCGGTTTGGGTTTGAACCGGAAATTACTGCTAAGGTTGCCAAAAAGAAATGCCGTATCTATGAAGTAGGAATATCTTACTATGGTCGCACTTACGAAGAAGGGAAAAAAATTGGCTGGAGGGATGGGTTTAGGGCAATATTCTGTATCTTAAAATACAATATTTTTCGTTAGGGAGTAGTCAAACAATAACTTATCAGTGTTTAGCGTCTCGGGTGGGCATTCAGCTAATGCGCTACATCACAGGCTAGAAGCCTGTGCCACGCACGCTACTTGAGGTGCGATCAGCTATCAGCTATCAGCTATCAGCTAATGGGCGTAGCCCATTAGCTGATAGCTTACTAATCACTTACCAAATATTCACTGGATTTTTGGGTTACGGTAATGGATAATAGTAAATTGTCAAGTACCCATTACCCCAGAAAAGATAGGATAAGTAGTCCACCAGATTTGATAGTATTTTCATCATTAATCAACTATTCATTAACTATAAATTAATTAACTATACCAATCCCTGTAGGAATTGTCATAATTTTTGGTGCCCTAATCCCTAATCCCTAATCCCTAATCCCTACTCCCTACTCCCTACTCCCTCCTCCCTTTGCTATATAAATTAACTATAATAACTAACTATGTTGGCTTTGCTCCCTCTAATTACCTTCACTGTTTTATTTCTCTTCATCTATCGTTACAATTCTTGCTGGCGTAGTTCCCTATTGTGGACAGCGATTACCTGGGGAGTCTTATTAACCTTTATCACTGAAGTTTTAAGTTTATTTAAGTTAATTACTTGGGGTTGGTTAGCAGGAATCTGGGGTTTACTGAGTCTGACGTTGATTGTTGCCTACTTTCGGACTGTTAAATCAGGACGAGTCACCCGCACCCAGGCTTCACAACATGGAAATGCCCAAATCTCTGGTTTCTTACTGGTCTTACTTGGAGGTATTGGATTTCTGATCGCTATCGTAGGCTTAACTGCTATGGTTGCGCCTCCCAACACCTGGGATTCCATGACTTACCACATGAGTCGTGTGCTTCATTGGATGCAGCATCACAGTGTTGCCCATTATCCTACCCATATTCCCAGACAGCTTTACCAAAACCCTTGGGCTGAATTTACGATCATGCATTTTCAACTCCTGAGTGGAAGCGATCGCTTTGCTAATCTTGTCCAATGGTTCAGTATGATTGGTAGCGTGATTGGGGTATCTCTGATTGCTCAACAACTAGGAGCGACTATACGAGGACAGATTTTTGCTGCTGTCGTCGCTGCGACTATTCCCATGGGAATCCTACAAGGGTCAAGTACCCAGAATGATTATGTGGTTTCGTTCTGGGTGATTTGTTTGGCTTACTTGATCATTTTGACTATCAAATCCAGAGTTAGCTGGATTACTATAGTAGGGGTTGGTGCTACCATGGGCATGGCTATTGTTACGAAAGCAACAGCCTATATTTATACATTACCCTTATTTATCTGGTTTTCACTGATGATGATTAAGCGCCTACGTTGGCGATGGTGGAAGCCAATTTTAATGGTAGGGATTATTGTTATTTTAATTAATCTTGGTCACTATATCCGTAACTTCGACTTGTATGGCACTCCAATTGCTACGGCGTCAGAAGAACTACGATATACTAATGAAATTTTTACAACGTCAGTCTTAGTTTCTAATATTTTGAGAAATATTGGTCTTCACCTGGGAACACCGATTGGGATTATTAATGCTATCTCCAATAAGATAATTAATTTATTCCATCTCGTTTTAAGTGTAGATATTAGTGACCCCCGCACCACCTATATCGGCAAGTTTGGGATTCCTGGTGGATTATCAACTCTGGGAATTAATGCTACGGAAAACAATACCAGCAACACCCTTCATCTAGTTTTAATCGTTTTCTCCATCATCGCTTGTTTTATCCAACGACAGGGTCGAAAGCAACGCTATATAATTAGTTATATTGCTGCTATTGTTAGCATAGTTATACTATTTTGTTTCCTGTTGAAATGGCAATGGTGGAATAGTCGGCTTCATTTACCAATTTTCTTACTTTTTTCTGCAGTAGTGGGAATAGTATTGTCCCAAATTAAGCTACCTCAAGTTGCCAATATTATAGCAGTGGTTCTGATCATCACATCATTACCATGGGCATTATCTGGCAGAGAACGACCTGTTGTGGGCGCTAACAGTATTTTCAACACTAGCCGTACTGAGCAATATTTTAACAGTAGGTCTCGAATCCAATCAGGTTACCTCGGTGCTATTGATGTGTTTAAAAGTAGTCAATGTACAGATATTGGACTGTATTTAGGTGACAATGACTGGGAATACCCATTGTGGATACTGTTACAACAACAGACTGATTCACCAGTGAGGATTAAACATATAAACGTTAAAAATACATCAGCTAGTAAGTCTGAACTTTCCAGCAATAGCAAATTTATTCCTTGTGCAATTTTTTCAACTAAACCTGAACCTGATCAAACGAACCAAGCTGAGGAAATAACTTACCAAAAAAGAAGTTATACTCAAGCCTGGTCAAAAGATAAAGTAAAAATTTTTATTAATCAAAAAAAATCCTGATTTTATCCGTAATTGTAAATTATATTTTAAGCTATCAGCGGTCAGCGGTCAGCGGTCAGCGGTCAGTCTTGGCTAGGGCTGATAGCTGATAACTGAACGCGCACGCGTGCGCGTAGCGCATTAGCTGATAGCTTGCCATTCATCTAGTTGATATTTAGTATGGCTGAGCTATGCTGGAGGGAAGTGTTTAATGACCCTCACGATTAGCTGGATGAATTGGATATTTTCAGGACCGATAAGGGTAGAAAAAATCACCGTTGCGATCGCTGATTTACCTACGTCATTGCGAGGCACAAAGCTTGTACAACTATCCGATTTACATTATGATCGACAGCAGTTACGAGAAAATATCTTAGCTGACGCTATTGAAGCCGCTAATCAAGCTGAACCTGATCTAGTTGTGTTAACTGGCGACTACGTAACCAATAGCCCAACTCCGATTTATCTACTAGTGCGGCGATTGAAGCACCTGGAAAGTCGCCATGGAATCTATGCTGTACTGGGTAACCATGATTTAGTCTGGCCTCATTCCAAAGCAACAGTTACTAAGGCTCTAACTAAGATTGGTGTGAAGGTGTTGTGGAATGCGATCGCTTATCCGTTTGGAGCACAATTACCGCTAGTAGGACTTGCTGATTTTTGGTCTGGTGATTTCAATCCTGGTCCAGTGCTCAATCAAATTGACCCCAAAACACCCCGGATTGTTTTATCTCACAACCCTGATACTGCGGAGATATTACAGCGTTGGCGAGTGGATTTGCAGTTGTCTGGTCATACCCATGGTGGTCAGATTGTGATTCCAGGAATCGGACCTGCGCCAGCATTGTTGAAAACTCTCCGCAAGTATATTCCTAGACCTGTGCAGCCCTGGATACCGTATTTGAAAGTATGTTCAAAAGTAACTAACCATTGGGAATGGTCCGAGGGTCTACATCGGATCGGTAGAAACCAATTATACACTAATCGTGGTTTAGGAACGTATTGGCCAGGTCGTCTATTTTGTCCACCAGAAGTTACAGTAATTACATTGAATTAAGAATGTATAATTAAGAATTAAGAATTAAGAAGGTAGAATTACGTTAGTAGGTAGCCAGTTTTTTGTTCAATGTAGTCTATTATCTTATGATAAATGTCTGGATATTTTTGTTCGCTAATAATGATGGGCATGGAACTGTCAGGTAACCAAAAGGTTAATCTCTGATTTGGGTAGTGACAAAAACTACTGATTTTGTTGAGGTCAAGGATATAATCATGACGCTCGTAATTGAATGTAATCCAAAAACCATTAGGTGATCGTGCTGATAACTTTTGAATGTAGTTGACCACTCGTTGATAACCGTCTGGGTCATTTTGACGGTTGACAATAATGGGGATAGTACTATCGGGTAACCAGAAGGTTATTTTTCCGTTGGGACCATGGGTGAATGTACTAAGCCGGTCCAGATCAATGACATATTCTCGATGATCGTAATTAACTTTTATCCAGTAACTCACAAAACCTCCTTATTGGGATAACGGGTTGGTAATACTAGCAATTACCAATTCGAATGATTCGAGTTAATCACTTTCCCAAAGGGAACAGGGAATAGGGAACAGGGAACAGGGAACAGGGAACAAAAATGATCACAATTCATTTAGTTATTGAGATTACTGGTTACTTGTTGTTAATTAACACTTGTTACTTGTTACTTGACTTTCAACCAAGAAGGATAGGAATAATTGAGAATTGAGAATTGAGAATTTAGAATTGGATTCTTAATTCTTCATTCTTAATTCTTCATTCTTAATTCTTCATTCTTAATTCTCTTAAGACTGTCCCTGAATTGAGCGCAAGTTGGAAGCCCCAACCTACTTCGTGTCGGTTGGGGTACTTCAGCGATGCAGCGCGGTCTTGGGGGTTTCCCCCATGAGCGACTGCATCAAGACACTGTTGCCTAGCTGCTGATTAAGCTATGTTATATTTCAGGGCTTTATTCCTCAGAGCCGGATAATTTCTGTGGAATTATCTTTTGATCGAGGGGAATTATCGGGTATGATGTCATTCATACCCTAATCTGCGACATAAGTTACCCACGTTGCTCTATTTGCCCTGATCGATACCGAAAGAACTTGCCTCACATAGGGTGCATCTCATTTTTGTTGTTTGACAAGGTGGTGCGTTACGGGGCGGGCTGTCTAAACCCTGACTACGAGGCGGAAAGCGATGCAGCGCGGTCTTGGGGGTTTCCCCCATGAGCGACTGCATCAAGACAATGAGGCCCCCCCTAACGCACCCTACGCAACTTTTTTACAAATAAATATGAGATGCACCCCGTCACATAGTTAGCAGCTTACTTCCGCAGGGGATTGCTGGTTTTCGCTAGTACTGCCGTTATTACTAGGCTGTTTAACTTGTCCTTTATCAATGGCAGCTTGCACAAATCCCACAAACAATGGATGGGGATGACTGGGACGGGAGCTAAATTCTGGGTGGAACTGAGTGGCAATAAAGAAGGGGTGTTGTTTCAATTCAATTATTTCCACGAGGCGACCATCGGGAGAAGTACCACTAATGACATAACCTGTTTCTATAAATAGGTTGCGATAAGCATTATTAAATTCATAGCGGTGGCGGTGGCGCTCATAAATGACTTCTTCTTGGTAGAGGGAAGATGCTAGAGTATTAGGTGCTATACGGCATGGGTATAGCCCTAAACGCATGGTACCGCCTAAATCCACTACATCTTGTTGCTCTGGCAATAGATGAATGACGGGATTCTTGGTATCAGTGAAAAACTCGGCACTATGGGCTTGTTCTAAGAGGGCTACGTGCTTTGCCCATTCAACTACAGAACACTGCATCCCTAAACATAAGCCTAGCAAGGGAATCTGATTTTCCCTAGCATACCGAATTGCCTGAATTTTGCCATCTACTCCCCGAATCCCAAAGCCTCCAGGAATAAGGATACCGTTAAAACCGTTTAGGAAGGATTCAGGGCCGTAAGCTTCCACATCCTCAGCACTAACCCAGTGTATTTTGATTTTGGTATCTTTTGCGATCGCAGCATGCTGCAACGCTTCCACAACGGATAGATAGGCATCAGTTAGTTTGATATACTTACCAACAATGGCAATTTCAAGGTGGTGAGTGGGATGATGCAAACGCTCAACTAACTGCTGCCAGTGGGTTAAATCTGGTTCCCGTTGCTCCATCTGGAATAACTCTAGGGTTTGCTGGGCTAGTCCTTCTTTTTCTAGCATTAGGGGCACTTCGTAGATACTTTTAGCGTCCTGTGCAGAAATAACTGACTCTACTGGTACATCACAGAATGCTGATATTTTATCTTTTAATCCCACTGGCAAAGCGCGATCGCATCGGCAAATTAAAATATCTGGTTGAATGCCAATAGCACGCAATTCCTTTACCGAGTGCTGGGTTGGCTTGGTTTTAATTTCTCCAGCCGCAGGAATCCAAGGTAATAGGGTGACGTGCATATAAAGTACGTGATTGCGCCCGACATCCTTACGGAATTGACGAATTGCTTCCAAAAACGGTAGGGATTCAATATCCCCCAATGTGCCACCAATTTCTGTAATCAATACATCAGGATTGGAATTTTGGGCAACTCGATGAATGCGCTGTTTTATTTCATTGGTAATGTGGGGAATCACCTGGACTGTCCCCCCCTGGTAGTCACCCCGACGTTCTTTATTGATTACCGCTTGATAAATCGAGCCAGTGGTGACACTGTTGAGGCGAGAGACGGAGGTATCGGTGAACCGTTCATAGTGACCTAAATCTAAATCTGTCTCAGCACCGTCTGATGTTACGAAGACTTCTCCATGTTGGTAGGGACTCATGGTGCCCGGATCTACGTTAATATAGGGGTCTAGTTTAAGAATGGAAACGGAATAGTTCCGGGATTTGAGTAAACGTCCCAAGCTAGCAGCAACAATCCCCTTGCCAATACTGGATACAACCCCTCCAGTGATGAAGACAAACTTAGTCATAATAGTATTAATATAGTAGCGCGATAGAGATTTATCTGGTTCATTGTGACATACTACACCAGAGTTGTTTGCTGCTGCTAAGCTATCAGCTATCAGTAATCAGTAATCAGCAATCAGCAATCAGCTTTTAGCAATCAGCTTAAGCGCTACGCGAACAGTAATTAGTAATCAGCAATCAGTAATCAGTAATCAGTAATCAGTAATCAGCTTATGGGTTAACTCACAGGCTAGAAGCCTGTGCCACGCTGACCGCTGAAGGCTGAAGGCTGAAGGCTGACCACTGACCGCTGACCGCTGCAAAATACCTAGGATTCCTGATCCATTGGATTACCGAGGTGCAACATTTAACCTGTCTAAACCTGCTCATCAGCAGGAATGACCTGTATAGCACCAGGTGAAAACCTGGTGGTTGTTGCCGACAAAGCACGAATCATTATGTTCCGTGCGCCATTCCAATCCCGTGGTAATGAGAAACCACATTTTGGGCATTGGAATTTTCTATTACCGCCTAATTTTTCGTGAATATGACCGCACTCCGGACAAGTCTTGCTCGTGTAAGATTCATTAACTAATACCACCATTACATCATGCCGATCTGCCATTTGTATCAAATGTTGACGAAATTTGTAATGACTCCAGGTGAGCAGATTGCGAGCTGTCTTCTTGTTCAACTTCCTAGCTGACTTTACAACCATCAAAGATGTCTCAAACCTTGGTAAAAAGATCAGCTTGTAGTTACTAACGAGAAAGTCGGCCGACTTGTTGCGGGTGTCCTTGATCAAGTCTTGAATCTTTTGGCGTAAACGATGAGCGGCTTTCCTCATTGCTGCGCTTTGGCGCACGCTTCGCGAACGTCTCTGACGTTTGGCAGAGCTTAAGTCAATACGACTCATCAACCGATCTAATTGTTGACAAAGTCTTTGGATTCTACCAATATCGCTCTTACCTATTTCGATATAATTTCTGCCATCAAAACCAGTAAGGAATGTCCTAACACCTGGGTCTAAGGCTATTACTCGTTCCTCTTCAGTAGGAGTGGGCTCAATGTACTCAGGAAAAATCCCGTACCATTTTCCTTTGATCCACACTAATTGAGTTCCGTAGATACATTCGGTAGGGAAGTCTTGAGGTGAGCGGAAAGACAATCCTTTTACTTTTGTTGGGTACCAGAAACCCTTCTTGAAGTTTCCTGCTTTGAACTTGATCACCTGGGAAGTCTGACGACAGGACTTAAACTTAGCAAAACCTCCGTTAGCTTTCGCCTGCTTAACTGCATCGATCGCATCAGCTACTGCCTCTTGTAGTTGATGACCTGGAAGCGTTTTTACCCATTCTGGTCTATCAGCGCCTCTTGCTATTTTCTGTAGATCGTAGGTACTACCTTGATAGCCATTCTTGATAGTAGCTATGGACCAGTTATAAACCCAGCGATAAGCGTTGAGCCAAGTTTTCCAAACTTTATGAAGTTCTTTAGACGGAAACACCCTGATCTTTGAGACACTGTTGGGTGTCAACTTCACCGTCTGATTCCGAGGTTTTTTCTTGTACCGCTTTCGTGACTTGTTTTTGGTATTTTCGGAGTCCGTAAAGCCTAGCAGAGAAACAGTGGAGGATGGACAAGATATCTTCGACGAGTTCTTGCTCTGGGGATAATTTACGTTCATTGAGAACCAAGAGTTTAACTCCACTTTTTTGGCACAACCATTCAAGTAACGGAAATCCAAATCGGACTGCTCTATCTGGGTATGCAATGACAAATGCCGAGATATCAGAGCTGTATATTCGTTCCAATATTTTGAGAAACTTTCGCCGTTTAAAATTGAGTCCCGATCCAACTTCTGAAATAACTTCAGCGTTTGGGTATTTTGACCGTAAAAATTCAGCTTGTCTATCAAGGTCGTCTCGTTGGGAGTGTGTAGAGACTCTTGCATAAGCGACAATGGGCTTACTCTGCGGGTCTTGTCCTTGAACACAAAACCTTCTTTGATTCCCTTGAGTCCTGATGCTGTCAAGTCTTCCGTCTTTATCCCATCTCCTGAGTGTTGTAATGGAGACACCGTAATATTCGGCTGCCTCTTTTGGGGTGACATATTTTTTCATAACGGCTTAACCTCTACAAATCTAGACTAACATATTTGTAAAGGTATGATAAGGTTTGATAAGATTAAATGCTCATAGTTACACCTCTAGATTACCGACGTCAAAGACAATCACAAATTGACCATCAGGCATTAATCGTTTCAGAGCCCATAAGTGTCCCTCTGCATCCGACCGGTTCCGGAAGCGAGCAACAACTATCCGCTGCATTTTGGGTAACAGCCGAATGACCACCCACGGATGAAGGCGTTCAGAATACATCATAATAAACTATCTCCTTTTGTAGGGGAGCCAGAGCTAGCCCGCCGACGGTCCAACATCTACGGGCTAGCTCTTGACTCCGGGCGTCTCAGCGCCCACTCTTATAGTGTAGCATAAAAATTTTTTATTATAACATATTTTGAAAAGTTTTGTAAAAAACTAGTCGGGAGTAGGGAGTAGGGAGCGGTGAAGTCAAACGAGGTAAGAACTAAGAGCTAAGAGGATAAAAATATTGTGGACTTCATTATCCTGAAAACTGCTATATATTTTACCTAACTCTATATCCCATCAGGTACAAATTGATCCCCCTAAATCCCCCTTAACAAGGGGGACTTTGAGCAGGATTTTTCCACCTACTCCCTACTCCCTACTCCCTACTCCCTACTCCCTGCTCCCTGCTCCCTAAAACATTAAAAAACTACTTTACTTATTGCTATGCGTCTATTATTCTATTTCTTAGCTACTTTCTCCACTTCTATAATCCTTGGATACGCTAATCCTGTCAGTGGACAAAGTGACTTTAATACTCCTAAGGTAAACGAATCTAGATCTAGAACAATCTCTTATCCTACTCAAGACTCAGGATTCAGTAGTCAAGAAAATTTTCAAGTCAGTCAATCGTCTGCACAACTAAAACTTTATGGTGGTCTTCGGAGCCGAGCTACCATTGTGCAGTGGTATCTTGAGGAGTTGGGAGTGCCCTATGATTATATCTTGCTGGATATGAAAGCTGGAGAGCATAAACAGCCGGAATACCTGTCGATTAATCCGATGGGGAAAGTGCCAGCAATTGTGGATGGGGACTTTAAACTTTGGGAGTCGGGAGCAATTTTGGTTTACCTAGCTAATAAGTATGGAGAAACCCCTATTTCTCTGGAAGAACAGTCGGAGATTGTGCAGTGGGTGTTGTTTGCTAATGCTACCTTAGGTCCAGGATTGTTTTTGGACGATAGACGGGAGAAAGAAGCGCCCAGTTTGTTGCAGCCACTAAATGAAATATTAACGGATAAACCGTTTTTGTTAGGGGATAATTTCAGTGTGGTGGATATTGCAGTAGGGTCTTATTTAGCTTATGCCAAAATACTGGTAAATTTTGATTTTAAGGAGTATCCAGCTGTTGCTGATTATCTGATCCGTTTGTCTGAACGTCCAGCTTTTCAACAAACTATTGGTAATCGGTAATTGGGAGATAGGGAATCGGGAGTCGGGAGTCGGGAGTCGGGAGTGTGGGAGGTTTGGGTAGGGTAAGGGGAAAGAAGCCAGAAGAAGGCAGAAGGGGAGTTAAGAAAACAGAAAGAAAAAGGACTGGCATGCTTTCCACTCAGATTTTTCCGAAACTTCCCACAAATAGATAAAAATTTGGTAAACTCAACTTAAAGTTGAGCGAATGGTCGGCAACTACTCGTTCTAGTTAAGGGTGTAATCTAACTCAAGACCAAGTCGATTTTTTAGCTTCATCCGCGATTCATCTCACATCTCAATGCTACGCCATGAGTGTGAGATGAATCGCGGACAGAGTCTCTCGGATTCGGCAAAGCCGACGCTACGGGAACAGGGAAGCGAGCTATCAAGCTCCTAAGTAGTGATGACTGAGTCATTCCCCTCCGTTCTGCTTCCTGCTCTAGTTGCTTTTTTTCAAAATCAGTAAGTCTAATTATCATTTTTATTGTTTTCATTATGACAGGCGTTTTTACTGTCTGTATAGTATAATTGTAATAGGTCGATAAACGAGGAACAAGTCAAATGAGAATCGCCTACCAGTACCGGTTAAAACCAACAAAAGAGCAAAAAGCTAAGATAGATCATTGGCTCTCAATGTTGTGTGCTCAATATAATTATTTATTGACTGACCGTTTTTATTGGTATGAACAAAATCGGTGCTCAATCAATGCCTGTCCCCTTGTTTGTTACCTTCCTGAATTAAGGGACAACCCAGATTATTACAGCCAGGTGCGATTCGTTAGCTATAAACCTTATCCCATAAAAGATTTGGGGGATTAGCTGCTTGGTCTACTGAACCATGATAACTTGATAACCATGATGGTGAAAATCCATCCCTCGTGAAATC
>NZ_JAAHIG010000106.1:0-25228 GCF_010692305.1 Moorena sp. SIO4G3
AGAGGATATCTGAAAAGTTTTTTTATACTGGATTTTGCCCCCCTAGCCCCCCAACTTTGGGGGGAAAAAGAGTCAATTTTATTCTAAAAGTCCCCCAAAATTGGGGGATTTAGGGGGCTTGGATGTAGCAAATGAGACTTCTCAGACAAACTCTTATAAATCAGGAAAAAAGCCAATTAAAAAATTAATTGATGAATGAAAATCACTTTTACCGAAGCACTTGCGCGATCGCGCAAGTGCTGCTGCAAGTAGATCAGCTCCGCTGGTGTCGCAGGTGATCGCATTTTGGTATTCATCCGTAAATCTTGAGCGCGTTAGAATCAAAGAGGTCTGTGCTACAATAAAGCCAATGCCTGCTAAAGATATTTACCATAATGCTGTTAGATTTGCATTAGTCAAAGATGGCTGGAAGATTTTAACAGAAGATTATACTTTGGAGTATGGTGGCGATCGCTTATACGTGGATATTGCCGCAGAAAAATCGATCGCAGCAGAAAAGCAGGGGCGAAAAATTCTTGTGGAGGTCAAGAGTTTCTTGGGTCGCTCGTTTGTAAATGACCTAGAACAAGCTGTGGGTCAGTATATCGTTTATAGGGATATTTTAGTAGAAAAAGAATTAGATTTTAAACTGTATTTGGCCATCACAAAAGGAACTTAAAAAAATTATTTTAAACGTCAGTTAACTCAGATGATTATTAATCGCAATCAGGTTAATGTGTTGGTCGTTGATTCAGAAAGTGAGGTGATTGAGGAATGGATAGATTAAAGCGTTATCGGGAAATTGTTCAGGAAGTTTTAAGAGAATATCATCAGCTCAATGAAAAATCTGGTTCTACAATTGAAAGTGCTTTAGCTTTTGATGAGGTACAGGATCAGTACCTTTTGCTGCTGATGGGTTGGCACAAAGATGAACGGATTAAGAGTGTGATGATTCATATCCGTTTTAAGGATGACAAGCTTTGGATTGAGGAAGATTGGACAGAGGATGGGGTGGCGACAGATTTGTTACAGAAAGGGATACTACGAGAGGAGATTGTTTTGGCATTTCATCCACCTCATGTTAGACAATATACTGAATTTGCAATTGCTTAGCGTTGCACTTTGTTTGGTGAGGGATAGGTAGGTGCGCTCTTACCATTAAGAATTAAATTCGCTTGATTGTCGCACCTGAAGTTGTGGAAATGGTTAAGGGATTGCAGGAGTCGCTTAAGGTTAACTCTTTGTCTAAAGGGAAATTTTCAGTATGATTACTCATAACAATTTACAATTCATAAAGTCAGATCAAGTTTTGGTTTCAAGGAAAGCATCTGTTGCTAGGTAAGTCTTCAGCTATCAGCTATCAGCTATCAGCTATCAGCTATCAGCTATCAGCAAACAGCGATTAGCGCTACGCGCACGCTACGCGAACAGCTTTTGAATACAATAAGCTGACGGCTGACGGCTGACGGCTGATGGCTGAATGCTTACGTTGCTTGATTTGGTATAAGTGATATAATAGATTTACGTAAATCTTTACATAAACTGATGTTTGATTACGAGATTACATCTCCAAATGATGCTAAAAATAACTTCTTTAAGTTGTTGGATATAGTTGCACAAAATAATCAGGTATATATCATCAATCGTCGTGATGGTGAGAATGTTGCTTTAATTACAGAATCGGATTTGAGGAGTTTAGTAGAGACGGTTTATCTCTTAAGAAACTCTACTAATGCAATTCGCCTGCTGGATGCAATTGAGGAGTCTAAGACTGGAAAAATAAAACCTCAAACCATTGAAGAACTTTACTCTGAGTTGGGAATTGAGCAAGAAGAAAAAGAAAAAGGCTGAATTGGATCACGACGTATTGATTTGGAACATCGGCTGGTTGATCGGGTGGGAAGTAGTCAGATTGATTTTCTGGCTTGTCGGTATCATTATGAGTGATGTTTTGTTGGGTCTTATTTTTTAAGCCAATCCACTACTAAGCCACTCCGTAGCCTGTGTAAGGACGTTTATAACTGGGATGTAAACCGAGAATAATGTCCTCTTTAGGTATACCCATGTCTACCAAATATTGCGCCAAATCAGCTTCTGTCATATTTCGCTGAATCCAAACGTTTCCATCTTTGATATCTCAATGGATGAAACAGTTGTAAATTCGTTTGAGTCCATCCCAGCCGATATCTAGAAGTTGATAATGGTCATGTTCTGTGTCAAAAATAAGTTGACACTCAATCTCTGAATTTGGATTATTCGCTTCTAAGGTGGCATGATTAGTTAATAGCTGGCGGATGATTAATCGGTATTTGTCTAGTTTTTCCATTCGATGACTACCTCCTCAACAGGATTATATAGCACTACGCATTAAATTTAGGACATTGATACATGCTCAAAAGCTGTTGTAGTCAACTTTTGCCTCTTGCCAATGCCATTGCGCGTAGCGCTATATATGAGTAATTTTCATTTATCCTTCAATAGTGAGCGGGATGCTTACGCTAGCAAAGGGAAACCATAGTGATGAGTAGGGTGCTTCAGGCACTTGTTTGGTCAATATAAGGAACATTTTGCTATTTTGCGGGCGTTAGTACCGTTATCGATTCGATTGCTTTGGTGCGTTACGCTGTCGAAGGGCGCACCAAAGCAAGATCAGCGATTAGCCCAAAGGGCTACGCTTCGCGATCGCACTAAGCTGAACGCCTACCACCATACTATGAGGTATGTCTAGAGTGTGTCATGGGATTGTTTGCTTGAGGTAAGAGACATTTGGCTCTTTTGCGCCGTAACGCACCAATAATCTTGTGATTTTCTCTTTTATCTCAGTGTCTGCATTCTTCGGCAGCCTTTCTATTGGTTTTCGGTAATCGTTATCAATTACTTCGGGATCGGCATCTCGATCGAGAAGCGTTTTAATTATAGGAATATTCAGCTTACTTACCGCGATCCCTAATGCATTCATTCCACTAAATCCGCCAGCTTCATTGATTGTGTCTTTTGCTCCGTGATTAAGGAGCAGTTGAACCATTTCTATATTTTCTTCCTCTACACTCCATCTCAGAGGAGAATTGCCTTCATTATCCTTGACATTAGGATTAGCTCCCGCTTTCAATAGTAAGCTTACTATATCTTTGTGGCCGCCCCACATAGCCATGAGTAATGGATGAGAATCCCGGTCTAGATTCCAAGCATTGACATCAGCTCCGGCTTTTATCAAAAGTTTTACAATTTCTATTTTTCCTCCATAATCCACTTCATCTATCGCTTCTTGTAAGGGAGTCCAGAAAGGGGAATTAGGCATGTAAAAATTAACGTCGAGACCTTGTTCAATCATCTTCGCAAGATTACTCTCATCATGGTCTCGAATTATCTCAAAAATATCTTGATTGTTCATTTTAATTAACCCAAATAACATTATGCTAAACTACTGTAAACTCAATACTTGAGATTAATAGTAACGTTCAAGGCTTGAGCTAAAAATATTATCTATATATAATCTCCATAATTGTCTAATAGCTCTTGGCAGTTTTCCAGTGCATTCTTCATTTGATTGATAGCATCTTCATGTCTTTGATCCGGTTTTCCACCAAAGCATTCATCTTGTATTTGTTGTCTTTTATCAATACATTCTTGTAGACTTTTTATTCTGTTAATAACATGGGTTTTCGTCATTCCTTTGACTGATCTTCCTTTGAGTTTTTTCCCTGCTTTTAGCTTATCCAAAGCTGGCTTACACTTAGGCAGTGGTATAGAACCACAAATTGCATCTTTTTCCTCTTGGAGTCTCTCAAGGACTTCATCTTCACAGGTCTGATTTGAATGTTTTCTATCTCTTTCCGCTTTTTTTTTGCCATCTTCTCTTTTACTTCTTCGAATTGTATAATCATAATCCCAATTTTTTCCCCCATCAATAACTGTGATAGAGCTGAATATAGGATGTTTATTCTTTGTAATCTTGGCAGCTTTCATTGCATTAGCTTTAGTTATTTTATTGTTTTTTAACAAGCTCAGAATCCACTTCACCCCGGCGGTGATCACCTGGGTAAATACCCTGAGGGGGTGACAACAAGGCTAAAAAGGATACAGGGTATAGGGTGTAGGGTGTGGGGTGTGGGGAAAATAGAAGCGAATTCAGAAGTTAGCGAGCAAAAACTTTCCTTCCCCAATTTGATTAAACCGTTCTTACCAACGTTTCCAGCTCCTGATGTTTCCCTACACCCTTGCACCCCACACCCCACACCCAGTAAAGCTTTTAAGGTTGTTTGTCACCCCGTCAGGTAAATACCATGCTCTTGATTTCTTCGATGACTGTTTGTTTCAGGTCGTTGAACTGTTCCTTAACATGTTCCCACAGTCCCATGGCTCCGCGATCGCGTAATACCTGGAATATTTCGACGCTTTTCTCCATCCCAGCATCTCAAGTAGCCCATTAGCACCTCAAGTAGCATCTCAAGTAGCGCATATGCTTACCCTCTTTGTAGCGACACCATTTTACTCTAATTCACTGCAAAGTCAGTATATTGACGTACAGCAGGTTCTTGAAATGCTAGTACAATATCAGTCTTTGGTACTCCCAATTTGACGAGTTCGTTGGCAAAACCAATTTCAGTTCCATCATGATGTATCCAAATTTTGGCATTTTTGATGCTGAAATGTAGAACACAACCATACATGGGTTGGCGATTCTTCCAACCGGTATAGACAACTTGGTAATGGTCGTGGTCTGAGTCAAATATTAAGGCAGCTTCAACATCTTGATCAGATGGACTTTTACTGGCATAATCACTCAGAAGTTGTTTAATGTATTGGCGATACTGGATTATTTTTTCCATTCTAAAATCACCTCTTCAGATGGATCATAAACCAAGAGACTGAGTAGACATTGTTTCATGGCTCGCGGATACGCTCTAAGTCTATGGCGCGGTTTGCTTCAATATTGCCAATAATTTCATCTATCAGGTCAGGGGTATCAGATGCCATTCCCGCAAAGTCCATGAAATCAACAGGCGATCGCTTTGCTTTGAGAAAACGCAGGAAGTTAAGCACTTCTTTAATCACAGGTGACGGAACAGTTTCCAGTTCTTTGAGCAGTTCTTGTTTTGGTGTCATGGCGATCGCTCCATAGGTTGCTTTCTATTGTAAGGCTCAGTAGATGGAAAACTCTGAGGGGTGGGTTACCCTGTCGAAGGGCGCACCCTACAAGATCATGGGATTAGCCCAAAGGGCTACGCTGCCTTATTAATAGTTGGTTCCGGAAGAGTTTCACCTGTTTCTTGATAGGCTATTACCAAAGATTCTAAGGCTTCAGTTCCATTCTTAACTGCTTGTTCATAAGTTTCTCCATGAGTCCGCCATTTTTGTCCGGGGAAGTCAGGGAAACCAACTAAAAAACAATTATCTTCTTCTGACCATTGAATTATCATTTTATATTTAAGTTTGCTCATCATTAATGAGACCTTATACTTCATCAATAGCTTTTTGTACCAATTAATTATATATCTTCCTTATTTATTTTTTTTATTGAGTATTTCCAAATATTTTTCCCTATCGAAACTAGGAAATATCTGATAAAGTATATCTATCATTTTTGTTAAATATTTTTTTAAATTGGCAGGATAGTGGTGTAATTCTGCATCACAAAAAAGATATTGCCAATTAAAGAAACCCTTTGTTTCCAATAAAAGTTCAATATACTCTTCATAAGTTAGTGAAAGCTTATAATATCCAGTTCGTAAATCATAGAACCAAATTTCAGGACTATTCCCATGGGAAATCCTAAAAGCCCCAATCTTTCCATCTCCACTATACGGATGATCTTCAAAGGGGCGTAAACTTTTCAAAAACTCTATTTTATCTTGACTCATCTCATCATTCCAAAGCTTAGCTTTGTTTCGGACAAGTGAATCAAATAGATTAATTAGTCTAAATTCACCTCCTTTTTCGTAGTTAGACCCCTGTTTGTAATCCCAGGCGATCCATATTTCTTCCGCAACAAATATATAATCTCTGAAGTAATCTTCAAGCTGAATTCCCACTATTTTCTCTATCTCTGAAATTGCGAATTCTATATCAGGTAAATCTATCGTTGATTTTTCAAATTCTAAATGATTAATCCTTATATAAGGAGAGGCTTGCATTTCTTTAATCATGGTACTAATTCTACTTTGAAAATATTTCATTACTCATTTTCAAATTAATTGGTTTACAATAGACACGAATTAAACACGTTGAAATGTTACTGTATCATCTGAGATGGCATTTGGAAGACTGCTCAATCGCTCCTGTAGAGCTGGCGTTTCTATTCTTTTAACTCTTCTACGAATCCTCAACAAAAGATGCAGATAACTGTTATATTGACCATTTTCGGTTCGCTCATCTATTATTATTCTTGCAAGACTTTCATCTCCACCTAATAAAGCGGAAATCCTTGTTCTTCCAGCTTCATTAATTCTTACTTTTTCCACCTGACCAGATAAATTTGGTGGATCAGTATTCTGGGAGTCGCTCCCCATTGCTGTACGGACTTTTTGCCATTGATTATTGACGTATTCGTAAACACCCCACCGCATACTAATATTACTTATAAAATCGTCATTTGGCGCTCCATGGTAGCTAATACTGGTCTCATACCAAATCATTTGGTTATCGTGTTGTGCAATGTAGTTGTATGCAGGATGCTCTACTGAATCTCGAAATCTTAAATTGGTTTCAGGACCTCTTGCAGGAGTTAAGTTTGAATCAGTTGCTTTTCCGCCGAGCCTTTCAGTTAAAAGATGCATCTTAACCCATCTAGCATTTCTTGATAGTCCTGCAACTTGTATTTTGTCCCACCCTGGTAAACTGCCTCTATGTTTACTAGAATTTTCCCCTTCTGGAAGATCTGATATGCGCAGATATTCAGCCCTTATTATTCCAGAAGCTTTCACATTGTTTACGAAATGCGGCATTGAAATCGGCGGAAATGCAGCTAATCCTGCGGTAATTTGTGCAGCACCAGTAGACGTTTCACCATCCACAGTAATTGGGTTATTACTATTGTCAGGATTCATCCGAGCATATACTCGCCAATCTTCCCCAACCTGTTCAGCTCGCAATTGGGTAAAGCCGTACTGCCTACGAAGATTTGCCAAAGCGGCATCTATCTCTGCTTGGTTTAAGGGATCGGACTGCGATCGCCTTGCTAATGCACCCAGAGCCTCCATGCCCTGTAACCAACGTTGTTGTACATTGGGAGCTGGTACTTCTCCCTCACCAGTTTGCTGTTGTCCTTGGGCTGGTTGGGGAGGTGGTGCCCCTTGGGAATCCGTGAGGGTGGGTTCTGGATTCGCTCCAGTTGTAGCATTTTCTTGCCATTGCCCTTGCTGTTCTTGTTCCCCTTGATTACCCGATGGAACTTGGTCATTCATTAAATCGGTCATGAAGCGGTCAGCATTAAAGTCCACTTCCCCAAATTGAATTTCTGGCAGTTGATCGGAACCAATCACATAATCGACATCAGCACCAATACCGAATTCTCCGGGCAAGGGATATTCTAATTGACCGAGGGGCCAAGTCCACTTCTTGTCAGGGGCTGGTGACCACCAGGGGCTGTCTAGTTCTACAAATAAGTCACCCCCTAGTCCCAAAAATGGCTGTGCGGCTAGTTCTAAATGACCATTGAGATAAAATTCTCCCTGTCTACCTGCTTCTGGGTCAGCTTGTTCTCGATAACCAATGGTCGGTGTGGCTTCTACATATCCCTGGACTCCCGCTAGGGCGTTAATCCCTGCTCCAGCTTTGATATCATGACCTGCTAGTTCTACTCCTGCACCCCCTTCACCCCGCAATCTTAAGCCAGCGAAGGCAGAAATATTCAGGGTTGCGGCCATGCTAAAACGGTTGAATACTTGGGGATCGGTGGAGTAAGTGCCATCAACTTGAATATTATAAATCTTGCCCGGTCCGAGTTTGGCCATGGCATCCATGCCTAGATTGGCAAATAGGAAGATATTACCCACTAAGGGAACACCGTACAAGGTTCTGACTTCCACGGTAAACAGGCGTTTAATGTAGTCCTTTTGGGGGAAGAGTTCTATTTCCGCAGGGGGGGCAATCTCACCGACCACGGTAATGTGCCCTTCATTATCAATAATTACCTGTGCCTGACCAGTCATCCATTCCGTAAAGGCAAAATTGAGCACACCCCAACCGGCCAAAGCCCGTTCCCCTGGTTGAGGTCGCCCATCGGTTTCCCCACTGGCTTGTTGTGCTGCTGCTTCTACTGCTTCGGGTCCGAGTTGCTGAAGGGCTACGTTGCTGGCGGTATTGGCATCGGTGACTAATAAATTGATTTCGCCATTGAATTTCTCGGTGGTGTAGCCCACAGTACCGTGAATATCCACGATGCCATTGAGGAAATTAGCGGTAACATTGCCAGAGAAGTTGGCAAAATTGACGGGAACTTCTACATCACCACTGAGATTACCCTGGTCGTCCCGTTCTATATTGATTTGACTCTCGCTTAGTCCCCTCACACTTACGGTAGCGTTGGCGTTGAAGGTGACGGAATTATTGGCTAAACCAAGGTTTCCTGTACCATCGAGAAAACCACCAAGTTTAAACCTAAAGTTCTCTACTCCTAGATTAAATACGCCGTTTTCCAACTGGTTCTGGGTGTTGGGAAAATGGCTAATGTCCATACCTAACCATCCCAATGTTTCACTTTGTTCCTTGATGGTATTTACTAACTGTCTTGGGTTGGCAATAAAGCTATCTCCATTGGCGATGGTGGCGTAACCGGAGATTGTATTATTCCTGATGCGTAGGGCAAGCACTGGTTGTATCCCTACAGATTGTAATGGTGCTAAAAATGGATGGGTAAAAGGTATGGCTTGTCGTTGAGGATTAATAGTATCGTAAGTGCCGTCTAGTTTTTGACGCACTTGTAGTGTACCCCTGGCTAAATTTCCCAGTTGTACGGGAACAGTTGCTCTGCGGCGGCGTTGAGCACTAATGTAGGTGGCGACGGTTTCTGAGGGGTTAAATGTGGCTTCGGCTAGGGAAGTTGGCTCGGTGGGTATACCAGGCTCAGTAGTAGTTTCCGCAGCATCAGAAGTCGGTTCTGGGGTTTCCTCTGGTGTGCGATTGAGCAACGGTTTTTGTGCTACTGCTCTAGGTTGCTGCTGGATCGTATGGGTCAACTCATGGGCCGTCAAACTATTCTTACCAGGAGACTTCCCCGCACCATAGAAAATATCCCTACCATGGGTAAAGGCTTGGGCTCCCAACTCCTTATTCATCTGTACGGCACTAGAGTCTGTATGCACCCTCACCCCACTAAAGTTAGCCCCAAATCTAGGTTCCATGAAAGCACGGGTAGATGCTGGCAGAGGTTGACCCGTACCCCGTCGGGATTGGATTTTGGTTTCTAAATTAGGGGATACTGCTGGGGTTTGACCAGGATTTGCTTTAGTTTGTATTTCTTCTTCGTCGGATTGTAACTGTAGGGCGATCGGCTTAGTTTGTATGTCCTCTTCGTCGGATTGTAACTGTAGGGCGATCGGCTTAGTTTGTATTTCTTCTTCATCGGATTGTAACTGTAGCCCATAGGGCTTAGTTTGTATTTCTTCTTCGTCGGATTGTAACTGTAGCGCTATCGGCTTAGTTTGTATTTCCTCTTCGTCCGATTGTAACAGTAGCGCTATCGGCTTAGTTTGAATTTCTTCTTCCTGGGATTGTAACTGTAGCGCTATCGGCTTAGTTTGTATTTCCTCTTCGTCCGATTGTAACTGTAGGGCGATCGGCTTAGTTTGAACCTCCTCTTCCTCCATGGAATTTTGCACTGGTGGTGCTGGCATGCGCATTACTTGGGCTGCAACACTGTCTGCCTCCTTTTCGTACACATCATCTGGTTCCCCCACTTGCATTTTTGTCTGGATCAGACGATTGACGGCTTGGTTTCCCAGTTTTCGTTGGAGTTGCAGCATCGGGTGAACCGGGCCATAACTTGACCACGGTTTTTGAGTAACCGTTGAAGCTTTTTTTTGACCGTTTGCTTCTGTTGTTTTAGTTTGGGTTGCTCGTTGATAGCCCATGAGGTTCACCTTTTCCTTGGCCGTTGCTACTAATATGATGATGCAATTTTTACAGACTGAGTGTTTTGAGCCGTTACCTTTACGTTTCTTGCTCAGGGTCTGTCGAGGAGTCTTTCTCACGAATCTCTATGTCAGGACCAGGGCGAGGACCAGGGCCAGAACCAGAGCCAGGACCAGGGCGAGGACCAGGGCCAGAACCAGAGCCAGGATCAGGGTTAGGATCAGGGTCAGAAATAACTATACCTAATTGCCGTTCTATAACTAGGATTCGCTCTTGTAGATTTGTGATTTGCCCTTGTAGACTTTGAACCTCAGAAGCGTTATCCAGTTGATTCCTAGTCACAGCATCAAGTTTATCCATACTAATACTGTTATCAGCAATTTTGGCATTGGTCACCGATTTATCAGCAATTTTTTGATTGGTCACGGAGTTATCGGCTAATTTCGCATTACCGACAGAACCGTTTTGAATCTTGGCAGCGTTGACCGCATCATTGGCAATTTTGGCATTGGTCACGGAGTTATTAGCTAATTCGGCATTACCTACAGAACCATCCCCTTCAAATTTAGTGGCCTTGACAGTTCCAGCCACCTCTAATTTTTGACTAGGATTGGTTGTGCCAATGCCAACGTTGCCGTTTGGCTGTAACCTCATTATTTCTTGACCATCTGCAGCACCACCGCTCGCCGCAAAAATGAATCTGAATACATCATTCGTATTATCTCCCCATGCCAGTACAGAATCTTTGCGATCTGCCCCTTCATCTTTCAATCCTAGAAATACATTGTCACTATTCCAAGCAACTTGTAGTCCTGTTGTCATCCAGGGGCGATTACCACCTCCTAATCCATCTCCAACTTGCAAAAGGGATTGTGGATTTGTTGTCCCAATGCCGACATTGCCAGCATTATAGTAAATCTTGTTACTACTACCATCAGACCACTTTCCAGCACTAATCCCAGTTAAAGCCGAACCATCCCCTTCAAAGTTAGTGGCCTTGACAGTTCCAGCCACCTCTAATTTTTCACTAGGATTATTTGTGCCAATGCCAACATTGCCAGCATTATAGTAAATCTTGTTACTACTACCATCAGACCACTTGGTGCCACCAGCGCTAATACCAGTTAAACCAGAACCATCCCCTTCAAACCTAGTGGCTTGGACAGTTCCATCTACCTCTAATTTTGTACTAGGATCTGTTGTCCCAATCCCAACATTACCAGAAGTAGGATGAACTGTTAACCCATCCCGCGAAAGCATATCAGAAACACTAGGAAGCCAGCTATCATTATCTAAATTGGCTAGGTATGGTAAGGCTAGATATACTTCAAAAGATCCGTCAGCCTCGTCACCCACTATACCCATAGAAAAACTCTGACCACCCAACTTCGTTACCTCAGATGTGGGAATTACGCCATCTACTCGATACCAACCATCTGGAGCATTATCACTTTGTTCCTTGGTAATTATCAATCCACTATTAGGCTTTCCGTTACCCCACCCAGCAAGTTCGCCAAATCCCACTTGTTTACCGGAAGAAATCTTGAGCCAAGCTTTGAGATGTACGTACTTTTTGGTTAAAAAATTACCTCGGGACTCAAAGGGAAAAAGTATCATGGTATGTTGTCCTGAATTATCCCCAGTAATTTTCAAAATCTTACCGTCAGGAAAACTAGCCCAACCATCAGCTAAACCACCTCTTTTTATTCGCGCACCTTTGTTAAATATGCCAAACCAATAAGGATTTTCTTCGGTTGCATCATCTACACTATCGGCAGCATTGGGTGGTTTTTCGCCTACATAGGGTCCTTCAAACCCTTTCGTGAAAGGGTGGGCTGCTTCTAAAGTAACATTCCCATCGATTCTGTACCCAGCAGGCTTGTTGCCATCGAGTATATTCATGTAGGAATTTCTGATTAGATTAGGCGGCATTGATGACCCCCTAATCATGCCAGAGGTTGTAATCTTGCCATTGACAGTGAGGTTGTCTTCGATAGTCAGCGACTTTGCCTTAACAGCTCCATCCACCTCTAATTTTTCAATAGGATTATTTGTCCCAATGCCGACATTGCCAGCATTATAGTAAATCTTGTTACTACCACCATCAGACCACTTTCCAGCACTAATACCAGTTAAAGCCGAACCATCCCCTTCAAAGTTAGTGGCCTTGACAGTTCCAGCCACCTCTAATTTTTCACTAGGATTGGTTGTCCCAATACCGACATTACCATCCACTGTCAGAGCACCAGTGGTATGTAAAGCATCATCCACCCTCAGTGCCCCAGATGAATGCCCTGAGCGAATTACCCCTGTAACTTTGACTTCATCATTATCCGCATCCCCCAAGGACACATTCCCTTTTACTTCCAGCAAACCATTCACTGTCAGGGAACCATCGATGGTTGAGTCTCCTGCCCCCTCAAATTTAGTGGCTTTGACAGTTCCAGCCACCTCTAATTTTTCACTAGGATTATTTGTGCCAATACCGACATTGCCGTTTGGCTGTAACCTCATTATTTCTTGACCATCTGCAGCACCACCGCTCGCCGCAAAAATGAATCTGAATGCATCATTGGTATTATCTCCCCATGCCAGTACAGAATCTTTGCGATCTGCCCCTTGATCTTTCAATCCTAGAAATAGATGGTCAGTATCCCAAGCAACTTGTAGTCCTCTTGTCATCCAGGGGCGGGGGGCACTAATACCTCCTACTCCAACTTGCAAAAGGGATTGTGGATTAGTTGTCCCAATACCCACATTGCCATTGGGGTCAATCGTCATACGGTGTTGATAGTTAGTAGCAAAGGTTAATGGGTGGTTCGATTCCGTTCCAATTACGCCTCTGGCTCCATTCCAATCATCATGACTAAAAACACTGGTTACTACCCCACCACCAGACCTAACATTTAACCGAGCATGCTGTGAACCTAAGATGTCTAAAACTTTGTGCCAACCCTGAGGATTATGAATAGAGGTTGTGCCAATGCCTACATTGCCATCCACTGTCAGGGAACCAAAAGCAGAATCATCCCCCTCAAACCTAGTGGCTTTAACAGTTCCAGCCACCTCTAATTTTTCACTAGGATTCGTTGTCCCAATGCCGACATTACCATTTCCTTTAATAACAAGGGCAGTTTCTTCAACTCCATCGTTACCCGTATTAACAAAAGCAATTCCTCCATCAGGATTAGGGTCATTCCCATCGGTTTTTTCAATCACTAAAGCATCTTGACTAGTCCCAAAGAAATTGTTGTCGTACCTGAGTCGAAAACCATCTCCAGTAGGTGTACCGGATTCATTAGTACTATGAAAAATCTGAGTTCCTGTAGTCGCTAATTTTAAAGCCCCAGATACTTCTAAAGTGCTAGCCAGCACACCACCCACAGTTAAGTTATTTTCTATGGTAAGGGAACCTGTTACCCGATCGGTCACACTTAATTGAGCAGTAGCGATCGCATCCCTAACACTGAGATTCCCATCCACTGTCAGAGGACCAGTGGTATGCAAAGCATCATCCACCCTCAGCGCCCCAGATGAATGCCCTGAGCGAATTACCCCTGCAATTGTCACTTCATCATTATCCGCATCCCCCAAGGAGACATTCCCTTTTACTTCCAGCAAACCATTCACTGTCAGGGAACCATCGATGGTTGAATTTCCTGCCCCCTGAAATTTAGTGGCTTTGACAGTTCCAGCCACCTCTAATTTTTCACTAGGATTATTTGTCCCAATGCCGACATTGCCGTTTGGCTGTAACCTCATTATTTCTTGACCATCTGCAGCACCGCCTTCAGCCGCAAAAATGAATCTGAATACATCATTGGTATTATCTCCCCATGCCAGTACAGAATCTTTGCGATCTGCCCCTTGATCTTTCAATCCTAGAAATAGATGGTCAGTATCCCAAGCAACTTGTAGTCCTGTTGTCATCCAGGGGCGATTACCACCTCCTAATCCATCTCCAACTTGCAAAAGGGATTGTGGATTAGTTGTCCCAATACCCACATTGCCATTGGGGTCAATCGTCATACGGTGTTGATAGTTAGTAGCAAAGGTCAATGGGTGGTTCGATTCCGTTCCAATTACGCCTCTGGCTCCATTCCAACTATCATGACTAAAAACACTTGTTACTACCCCACCACCAGACCTGACATTTAACCGAGCATGCTGTGAACCTAAGATGTCTAAAACTTTGTTCCAATCCTGAGGATTATGAATAGAGGTTGTGCCAATGCCTACATTGCCATCCACTGTCAGAGCACCAGTGGTATGTAACGCATCATCCACCCTCAGCGCCCCAGATGAATGCTCTGAGCGAATTACCCCTGCAATTATCACTTGATCATTATCACCATTCCCCAAGGACACATTCCCAGGCATATGCTCGGTATCACGGGCAATCACATCCCCCTGTACTTCCAGGTTTCCAGCAACGGTTAGGGAACCATCGATGGTTGAGTCTCCTGTCAGGTTTAAGTTGGTGGCCTTAACAGTTCCAGCCACCTCTAATTTTTCACTAGGATTATTTGTCCCAATACCTACATTGCTGTTT
The DNA here is from genome assembly GCF_010692305.1 of Moorena sp. SIO4G3. NCBI lineage: Bacteria > Bacillati > Cyanobacteriota > Cyanophyceae > Coleofasciculales > Coleofasciculaceae > Moorena > Moorena sp. SIO4G3. The sequence goes on from NZ_JAAHIG010000106.1 coordinate 14,603, forward strand.
CCTTTAATAACAAGGGCAGTTTCTACAACTCCATCGTCACCCGTATTAACAAAAGCAATCCCTCCATCAGGATTAGGGTGATTAAGATCTCTTTGTTCAATCACTAAAGCATCTTGATTAGCCCCAAAGAAATTGTAGTCGTATCTGACTCGAAAAGCATCTGCAGTAGATAACTTAGCACCAGCAAGCTTGCGTACAGAATTATCCACTGCACTAACCTTACCGTTGTTGTCTAGGGTCACCCGTGCCAACAGAATCTCTTTATCATCCCTAGGGTCACTATCAGCATTTTTTAAATCTACATTACCGTCTTGGAGATTGTCTTGACTTGTGTTACTCCCGTAAATGACAAACTTGGGACGTTCAGTGGTGCGAGTGTATTTGATCTCGCTACCTACTCGGTAACCCTTGTCCTTAATTTCCCGATACATGACGGTAATTTCAATAGTTGTCTTGAGTGGTAATCCATCTAAGTTAATCGTGTTAATCGTGTCCGGTACTGTACAATTGGGTAAAACAATAATTTCTTGACCATCTTTATCAATGGCCATACCCTTACTAACCGCAATTTTTTTATCCCCGGCTCTGGTTACTTCTAATCCTTCCACCACACCCCATTCATGGAGTAAACGATTGTGACGCAGGCGCATGTCACGATGGTAGGCTTGCTCATCCTTAAAATCTTCTTCTACTAGAAACTGGGAAGTAAAGTAATTGGGACGTTGAATATTTTTCATTATGGTTATTATAGTAGTTTGAAATTGGGTCTGGTAAAAATTATTGGTTTTAGGGAGCAGGGAATAGGGAATAGGGAACAGGGAATAGGGAATAGGGAACAGGGAATAGGGAATAGGGAGCAGGGAGCAGGGAGCAGGGGAAAGAGGCAGTATTCAGAAATTTTGGTTAGTTAAATAGCCTCATTTTCCTTATAAATTCAGCTTTATGAGTGTTTTAACTGGAAATGAGCGGATAGCAGGTACTGAAGAAGGCTAAAAAGCGCTAGATTGAGTTTTCTGTTCCAAAGTTTGTACCTTCTCCATTAGCAAGGAAATCGTATTGTTTTGCTCCTTCACCACTTTAGTTAAAACCGCCACGATATCCATCGGACTGAGGGTTTTCCGATCATGACTGGCCACTAAATCCGGCACATCTTCCGCAATAAATCCAATGTGGGTTTCTTTTTGGTGATCTTTTTTGTAGCTGAATTGGACCGGATTGAGTCCTTCCAGGGTTTCTATAGCATCTTCTATTGCCAGGGTATTAATATTCTCTTTCAACTCTCGTGAGGATACTTGCCCAATAGTGCGATATGTTAAATGACCTGTTACATTTGCATTACCATCGAAGTAGCCAGCATAACTAGTTTTGCCACCTCTGGCACGACCGTAGACACCGTATACAATTGCACTGGTATTATTATGAGCATCGGCTCTGCCGTAGACACCAAATCGGCTACCACTGGTACCACCTGTTGCTTGTGCATACAAACCAAATTTAGTGCCATTGCGATTGCCTCCTACAACGCTTTGAACTCCATAGGCCGTTCTATTGCCCGTATTAGTAGCAATGGCCTTGACGCTTCCAGCCACTTCTAATTTTTGAGTAGGATTATTTGTGCCAATGCCGACATTGCCAGCGTTATAGTAAATCCTGTTACTACCACCATCAGACCACTTTGTGCCACCAGCACTAATACCAGTTAAACCAGAACCATCCCCTTCAAACCTAGTGGCTTTAACAGTTCCAGCTACCTCTAATTTCTGCCTAGGATTATTGGTGCCAATACCAACTTTTTTAGAACCAAGACCAACTGATAAAACGGGTTCTCCGCTTCCTTGAAAAACTATTAGATCTCCGTGCTCTCGGTATTCAACTCCCCAGTTTCGATGAGATGGGGAATGAGCAATGATTGGTCGAGATGCATTGTTTCTAGCACTTTGATGGATGTACATCATCGGGGCTGTCCCGTTGGCAAATCCGATTGAGCCGTTAACCGTGAGTTCAGCATAGGTGCTATTTGTCCCAATACCTACATTGCCATGGTTATAGTAAATACTGTTATTACTACCATCAGACCACTTGGTTTCACTGCCAGCCCTAATGCCAGTTAAACCAGAACCATCCCCTACAAACCTAGTGGCTTTAACAGTTCCAGCTACCTCTAATTTTTCCGTAGGATTTGTAATGCCAATACCAACTTTTTTATAACCAAGACCAACTGATAAAACGGGTTCTCCGCTTCCTTGAAAAACCATTAGATCTCCGTGCTCTCGGTATTCAACTCCCCAGTTTCGATAACGTGGGGAATGAGCAATGATTGGTCGAGATGCATTGTTTGTACCACTTTGATGGATGTACATCATGGGGGCTGTCCCGTTGGCAAATCCGATTGAGCCGTTAACCGTGAGTTCAGCATAGGTGCTATTTGTACCAATACCTACATTGCCATTGTTATAGTAAATACTGTTATTACTACCATCAGACCACTTGGTTTCAGCGCCAGCCCTAATACCAGTTAAACCAGAACCATCCCCTTCAAACCTAGTGGCTTTAACAGTTCCAGCTACCTCTAATTTCTGCCTAGGATTATTGGTGCCAATACCAACTTTTTTTGAACCAAGACCAACTGATAAAACGGGTTCTCCGCTTCCTTGAAAAACCATTATATCTCCGTGATCTCGGTATTCAACTCCCCAGTTTGGATGAGATGGGGAATGAGCAATGATTGGTCGAGGTGCATTGTTTTTACCACTTTGATGGATGTACATCATGGGGGCTGTCCCGTTGGCAAATCCGATTGAGCCGTTAACCGTGAGTTCAGCATAGGTGCGATTTGTACAAATACCTACATTGCCATGGTTATAGTAAATACTGTTATTACTACCATCAGACCACTTTGTGCCACCAGCGCTAATACCAGTTAAACCAGAACCATCCCCTTCAAACTTAGTGGCTTTAACAGTTCCATCTACCTCTAATTTTTCCGTAGGATTTGTAATGCCAATACCAACTTTTTTATAACGAAGACCAACTGATAAAACTGGTTGTCCGCTTCCTTGAAAAACCATTATATCTTCCTGATCTCGGTATTCAACTCCCCAGTTTCGATAACGTGGGGAATGAGCAATGATTGGTCGAGGTGCATTGCTTGTACCACTTTGATGGATGTACATCATGGGGGCTGTCCCGTTGGCAAATCCGATTGAGCCGTTAACCGTGAGTTCAGCATAGGTGCTATTTGTACCAATACCTACATTGCCATGGTTATAGTAAATACCGTTACTACCACCATCAGACCACTTTCCAGCACCAATACCAGTTAAACCAGAACCATCCCCTTCAAACCTAGTGGCTTTAACAGTTCCAGCTACCTCTAATTTTTCCGTAGGATTATTTTTGCCAATACCAACATTACCATCCACTGTCAGAGGACCAGTGGTATGTAACCCATCATCCACCCTCAAGGCTCCAGATGAATGCCCTGAGCGAATTACCCCTGTAACTTTCACTTCATGATTATCCGCATCCCCCAAGGACACATCCCCAACAATATGCTCGGTATCACGGGCAATCACATCCCCTTTTACTTCCAGATTTCCATTCACTGTCAGGTCACCATCGATGGTTGAATTTCCGGTCAGATTTAAGTTTTCGGCGGAAATGGTACCATCTAGCTCTAAGTTATCGAGGTTAGATAACTTAGCACCAGCAAGCTTGCGTACAGAATTATCCACTGCATTTTCAGTAACCTCACCGTTGTTGTCTAGGGTCACCTGTGCCAACAGAATCACATTATCATCGGTAGGGGCAAAACCAGTTTTTACATCTACATTACCGTCTTGGAGATTGTCTTTACTTGTTTTACTCCCGTAAATGACAAACTTGGGACGTTCAGAGGTGCGAGTGTATTTTTTATCATTACCTACCGCTACTTCGTCACCATCATCCTTAATTTCATCATAGATGACGGTAATTTCAATAGTTGTATTGGCTTCTAATACATCTACATCTAAGTTAATCGTGTTAATCGTGTCCGGTACTGTACAATCGGGTAAAAGAATAATTTCTCGACCATATTTATCAATGGCCATGCCCTCACTAACGGCAATTTTTTTCGGCTCGGCTCTGGTTACTTTTAATCCTTCCACCACACCCCATTCATGGAGTAAGCTATTGTGACGCAGGCGCATGTCACGATGGTAGGTTTGCTCATCGTTAAAGTCTTTTTCTAATAGAAACTGGGAAGTAAAGTAATTGGGACGTTGAATATATTTCATAATCATTACTCTCCTAAGATAGATTCGTCATTTTCGGTAATATTGCCCAAAATAGTATTAATTCCAATCTGGGAACCCGTAACTTCTTCAGAATCAGAATCAGAATCAAAAGTACCACCAATCTGCGTGGTGTAAATAATTTCTAGTCTGTACTTGCTATGGGCTGGTTTTTCCTGTTCGATGATGGCATTAGCGATTTCTATTTGTCGTTTGAGTTGCTCTGGGTTTAATCCTTGAGCTGGAGTAATTCTTACTATAAAAAAGTGGGGTATACCACCACCAAGGTAAGTGCCTCTACCCAGGAGCGATCGCGAGGGAAGTCCTTCCGGGTAAATTGGAATTTCTTCGGGGTCAATTGGGTTTTCGGGCTCCAGGAGTTGGGTGTCACCAATTTGAAATTCGGCATTGGAAGCGTCGATAATGGTGACTTTTTCCTCGTCCTCTAGAAATAATTCTAGCAGTTCTTGTAAATTGTCTTTAGTCCCTCGGAAACGATACAGTCTGACAGTATTGGCCAGAAATTTCCGTTGTTTTTGGACATCTAAATCTGCTCTGAGACTCAACGCCACCCAGCTAGATAACCAGGGTAGGAAGTCTGGGGGTGTTTTTTGGGGATGGAAGTAATTAGAAATACGGGCAATATTTTCTTCTAAACCCTGCTCACAAAAGTTGATCCCATGTGCACGACCCAAAAGAATATTTTCAAAGGGTAGTAAAAATTGACCAACGAAAGGATCGCTTTGATAAATCTCTGGCAGATAGTCTAACAGTTTACTGGGGTAACGGGCTGAGTTTTTCATTGGTTTTTAACCGTTGAAATCAAGGGTTTCTAAGGGGGATATGATGTCTATATCGCTGGCGGTAATATCTAAATACACTAGTTCTTCTGGTTTGACCTCGATGGCACTTAGCTGTCCGTTGGTTTTAACTAGGCGTTGTTGATTGTTTATGGCATCAGGACGAGGAAAAAATACTTCGTCTTGGTCTTTATCTTCCTTATTGGTTTTTTCTACATAATCCACACCTTCTAGTTCATCAAGTAGTTGATAAACTTCCGAAACATAAACATTTCGACCAAATGGCCAACCTTGAGGATTGTCAGGATTTGGTAGGGGATCGAAAAAGTTTTCCAGTGCGTTATTTATGTTGGTCCTAGTGGTTGCTACGTCTGCTTCTCGGTTGAGGTGTATGGTTAATCTGATGCTAATGGTGATGTAGCGTGGCATAACTACATGGATTGCCGTGCCAATCAATCGCCGTTCTTCTAAGTGGTTTTTTACCTCGTTAATCAGCCTTGAGCTTGGTTGAGGGGGGCTATTTTCACGATTATTGCTGTCGGGGATAATCACAATACTCACATGACCTGGTTGATCCACAGGTTCGACTAAGGTATTTTCGACTAAGGCATTTTCCGAATCAAGGTTACGTCGAGGTATACAGTGTGCCCTGGCAACGGTATCATCTGCATCATTTGGTTTCATTTCTCGGGCTAATTCCACAAAGTCGGCACAGGTGATGGCTCGGTAGCGATCGCGTACTTGGGTAATTGCCTCTTTAATCTCTGTCTGTAAATCCTTGGTTTGCTGCCAATCTGGTCCATTCAGCAGTTGTAAAAACATCCGCATATTCGCCTCTGTCACCCGATTTTGCCGATAGAGCAGCATTTCGGTAAGGTAGGCAAACAGCTCAATAACGGTAATACCAGGATCAGAAGGATTGTGATTAGTCCATTCGGGGGCATAGCTGGGAATCATACCCAGGGCTTCTTGCACCAAGTCATCATAGGTGCGGTCATCAAGATTAGGCAATTCTATTGGCATGAGTTACCCTCCTCAGGATTCCACAAAGGTTAAAGTGATGGTGTGGTTGCCGGAATAGACTAAAAAGCGATTAGTCTGGCTAGCACCTTCTAGTTCTTCGATGTCATTCACCTCCAAGCTAGAAACATGGTCTACTCCCGGCACTCTCTCCAGTAGTCGGTATAAGTCCGATTTATAGGGTTGACGACCAAAATTCCAACCCATTCCGTCAAAACCCCCCGTGAGGGGATGCAGAAAACTAGCTAAGGTTTGTTCCACGGTTTGTGCTACCTCACGAGATCCTTCTAGGGAAGTAACCGCAATTTCAGTGGTAATATTGACACGGACATAGAGAGCGCCCACTACAGAGATTGCCACTGTGGGTTCGGTGTAGGCTTGTAGGTAGTTTTGGACGCGCTTGATTAGCTCCAAACTGGGTAGGGGTTTAGCTTCCGTGGAGCGGGGTACAATAATTACACTCACTGTTCCCGATGAATCCGGCTTGGTCTCCAGTCCAGCCAGGGGATTGGTTTTCAAATTGGCTAAGGGTACACACTTGGCTCTGCTTACCTCTGGTGAAGCCAGCTTGGCTAAATCTTCGTAGTCTTCCCTAGTCACAGCACGCTGACGATGGCGAATTTCCTTAGGTGCCCGCTCGATTAGGGAGTCAAGGCTTTCCGCTTGGGCCCCCCCTGCTGCTGCTTGATGGTTAATCACTTTGTCCACATAGGGGACTGTGGTTTTGAGTTGGACAATCGCCCCAGCCGGTTTGTTTCCAGCAGTTCCACCACCAGTTTGATAACGACTCATGCGGATATTGCCTTGACCAGGAGGAGGAATCAGTCCATTGCGTCCATCCCCAAAGGTGATTTTTCCGGTAAGATTATCAAAGACATAATGGCGATCCCGTGGTTCTGATTGATAGAAATCCGGGACTTGATGCCAACGGACCCAAATCTCTTGCGGTCTTCCGGTGTCATTAGTAGTAACCGTAATAGCCTTTTCCCCTTCTTCAAGGAGAATTTTTTCCTTTTCTAGGGCAGAAGGTATTTCCGGTTCCCGCACTTCCAGCTCTTGACCTGCTAATATTGGCTGACTAGTTGTCTGAAACGTTTGATTTTCAGTCCCGTCACTGGAGCCAACAATTTCCTTTTGGATCGTAGCTGTTTGTGCTGCCATGGTAGTATTCAGCAGTACTTGTTTCAGCCTAGGTTCAACGTCGTAGTCACCCTTGAACCATTTAACCCGCAGCCAATAACGGGGAGGTAAATTAAAGTCTTCCTTTGGTGAAAAATCCCCTGGTGGCAGAAATTCAATTAAACCGGAACGGGTAAAGTTTTCCGTTTCATCTCTTATGGTTAGTTGTTGCCATGCTTGGCCATCCCAATATTCCCATAATAGTTGAACTTGTTCAGTTTGAGGCAATTGTGTACCTACAATTGTCTCGAAGACTGCATTGTAAACAATTGATGAATTATTGTCTTGACTAATTTGTAAAAACCCGCGATCTTTATCTTCTAATTTTGCATCAGCAGGAATTTCTAAACGGATTTCTAATTCCTGTTCTGAATTAGCTTCTCTATCTAATAAGTCCGGCACATTATGTTCCCAATTTGTGCCGAAAATCTTAACCTCAAATCCGGCTAATGATATATTATTAGTCAGGCAAAAATTATGGATAACTAGTGAGCCAGGTTCTCCATTTTTTTTGCTTTTATTTGGTAAAAATGGTACTAATTTTTCTCCATATTTAACCTCATTCACCCAGTTAAACAGGCTGATCTTACGATTTGTAAATTCTGTTCTAGCTAATGGTAAACTAAAGCCCAGATAGAAAGCTTTTTCATCAAGTTCGGTTCTTTGAAAAGGAATTATTTTATTTTTGCTGTCAATACGTTTAACTAGGTTACTTGAGTAAACTGAATCATTGTAGGTCAAAAGAGCTTCTGGTTCTTCTGATATTGTTAATGTATAGCTAACTCCAATTGAGCTAATTGATGGCGGAGCAAAAGTTGCCTCAATGAATCGATATTCTGGTGCTGGTGGCTCTGGTGTTGGGACAATGCGCTCGTAGCGAGCTTCTCTACCATAATTACCGGAACTAATTCGCACCCGAATCCAAAAATCTTCTACTCCGTTAACCATTGTGGGAACAGGCGGTTCAGGAAAAGTGAAACGCACATAACAGTCAAGCTGAAAAGAGAACGCTTGGGCAATGGTTTCTGGTTCTGTAGTTGTTGTTATCCGAATCCAATATAGATTGGCGTCATTGATATTTGTCTGTTGCCAATCCGTGGGAGTCGTAAATTCAACACAACCATCAGCAGTCCACTTTGAGGTATTATCCTCAAGGTTGTGTTCTTCTTCTGTAAGTTGAGTCCATTGAGTTCCGTTAAAATACTCAAATTTTAAGGTATAGCCTTGCCCTTTAGTAGCCAGATGAAAATGAATATATTTAAAATGCCCAGTTGAGCCTAAATAAAGAATATCACCAGTATTCTTGTTCAGTTCAAATCCTGTTCCATCCGAGGATCTTGCTTCTTCTGTCAGATCGATGTACTGTTCCTCGCTCAATAATAAAACCTGATCGAAGTATCTTGTGATAGTGAAAGCCTTGGTGGTGTCCTCAAAGGTTTGGTTAGAATTAGCTGGCAATCCCCGTTCAAGGGTGGAAGTTCCAATTGCCATCCACTTTTTGCCGTTCCAAAATTCCCATTTCAGTTTTGGATCACCATCAGTCAATGTTGGTGGAATTCCGGAAGCTGGACTCGTAAAACGAATATTAAGAGTAACCTCAGCATTATCCTGAGAAAAAGCCTGGCTATTTGCCAAATATAATGTATTTCCAAACTTAGGTTTTTCGCCAAAAGGAAAAAAATCTTTAGTCAAATCTAATGGAGATTGATTGGTAAAGCCTGTTTCAATTAATAGGTTGCTAGAACTAATAGTCGCTTCAATTTTTATCTCATCAATTTCTGGTAGCTCATTAGCAGATACCATACCAGTTAGAGATTCCTCAGCAAGGGTAATGGGAGTAACTAACCGGCAGCGAAGCCAACGACTAGTTACTGAATTAACAGTAGTTAACGGTAAAGCCGTAATATTACTAAATTGAATGTCGCGATCGCCACGGCTCCTCAAGCCTTGAGTTTCATCATTGCTCGGTGTAATCTCTTGCCAATTAGCTCCATCTTCCGTTTCCTGCCAAATTTCCCATGTTACTTCTCCTGGAGTACTAAGGGCTTTTGATAAATTAATCGTTACTTTAAAGGTATCAATTTCAGCAAACCCTAAAAGTTTGCTATGTCCGATATAGAAACTATGTTCAATGGGTTGGTTGCCCCGAAAAATATCAACACCTGGTGATGCTGGGGTAGTAATAATTGAACTGCGATCGCTATACAAATCCTGTTCTGGATCCCGCACAAAAACAGAGTCTAATTTTGCGGCTGTTACTACCAATTCCCGTTCAGTTTCAAAAATAACAGGGTCTTGTTCTCCTTCCGCTGGAGGTGCAGCAACTTGTGTCCCTTTTGGGACTACTGCATCAACGATAGTTCCGGCAGCTAAGGAAAATGTCAAGGGTACTCGTGCTGGTTGGGGGGGTAAGCGAGACGCTCCTAATAAATCTAAAAAGGCTAAGAAGTTTTTATCGGGAACTTGATTGAGTCGCTCGATAATTATCTCGGCAAAACGGGCAAAGATATTAACTATAGCAGGACTCGTTCCTTGAACAGGTTGAGTTTTTCCTGTATAGTGTGTGATAAGTTCCTGAAGAGGTTTAGTTTCTCCTGTATCTGTATGTTTTCTAAATTCCTGAAGTAGTAATGCGAGTCGATATAACCTGCTCTGTATAAGGAGCGAGAAGGCAAAAATCACTACTTTACAGGAATTTTGTCCATAGAGAACTTGATCGGCAATATCCTTTGCTGTCCGTTGATCAATTTTGGGCGCTAGTTTAACCATCAACCTGCACTCCCTTCTAGATAAAATGGATAAACTAGGTTAAAGACATTATTGGTTGCTCGCACTTGATAGTCGATATTGACCAGCATTTGTTCTGGAATAGGGGATTGAACGCGCACATCTATAACATCAATGCGGGGTTCAAAGAACAGTAGGGCTTCCTGTATAGCTTGGGATACTTTACCAGCAGTGGCAGGTGAATTGGGCTCAAAAACTAAGTCATAAATGCTGCAACCAAAGTCGGGACGCATGGCTCGCTCACCTTTGGCAGTACCAAGGATAATTACAATTGACTGGCGTACACTCTCTTCATATTCCGCAAGTTGGAAATCTCCCTTAGTATCTAAACTGATGGGAAATCCTACTCCAACACCTAAAAATGGTTTAGACATATAGCGTTTTTCAATAGGTTTTAGGGAACAGGGAACAGGGAACAGGGAACAGGGAATCATATCCCCCCCTTATTAAGGGGGGTTAGGGGGGATCTCATCTCCCTTATTAAGGGGGGTTAGGGGGGATCTCATCTCCCTTATTAAGGGGGGTTAGGGGGGATCCCATCTTCTCCTTTTCAGCCAATAAACACC
>NZ_JAAHIG010000107.1:0-24906 GCF_010692305.1 Moorena sp. SIO4G3
GGTAATAGGTCATCAGGGGAGCTAGTCCTGGATGAATATTTGTACATTATCTATAGCCCCCTCATGGGTAATTGCTTGCTCTACTGGAAAATAGTACTAATGTTTAAGCATTGCAAGACCTGCTCCCGGGGCTGTGTGGGTAACCTGCGTCGGCACCGCTGTTTGCCCTGTGGAGACTCCCTGTTGCTTTGCTGCATGGCTTTATAGATCAGGACTTACGCATTTGCCCCCGTTGGTCACCCAATTCTGATACTGCTGGCGAATTTAACATTTAGAAATATCAGCCTGAAGACAGCAGTCTTTATAGCCCCCCAACCCCCAATTCTGGGGGAGCATGAACTTAAAGTTACCCATCTGCTACTCTTGTGTAAACAAATATTAATTTCGCCAACGGTATCAATTCTGGGGGACTTTGACCTCATTCCCCCCCAGAATTGGGGGGATAGGGGGGCGAAATAAACTTCACCGCGTAAGTCCTGTAGATGCTACAGATAGTTAATGGGTAATGGATGATTGACAGAGGCATTATCCATTACCCATTAACCAGCATGTATTGGTAGCAGAGCTTTACCTATTTGCTAATAGATGAAATTTCATGTACCTCTGATTGCTTGAGAAATCCGGCGCTTTTGTGAAGACCCTGTGGTTTTTAAAGCTAAAGCTTCTATATGCTTGTAAAGATTCTCAGGTATAAGCCAGAGCAAATAGGCCGCAGCCCCAGTTAACACGGTACGACGTGGTTCTTCCCAGAGCATCTGCCAGTAGGTACCCAGAGCTTCGTTGAAGAATTGGACAGCCATGGCACCATCTCTCAAAGTAACTGCCCTACGAGCTAGATACCTCAAATGGTAAGCACGGGCGCGGTTTTCCCACTCAACCACCACCTCAGGAGCATAGGAACGAGTCTTCTCGATTACCTGTTCCCAAGACCTTTGTTTTTTGAACAAGTTAGCTGATATACCACCGGAATTTACTCGGTATAGAGTCAAAGAGTCAGGAATGCCTTCCAGGTGCCAATTGGTTTGGATAGCAATGCGAAACCAACAATCCAAATCCTGTGACCCTTGCAATTCTTCATCCCAATAAAAGTCTTTGGTCTTTCCGTTGATAGTGTCTTTGTACTTAATGGCTTCAAATACCTCCTTGCGGAACACAGCACAGGAGCCATTACTAATAGGATTACGGCAAATGATGTCACCGATGGTGATGTCTTTGAGCTTGGGTAGTTGATAGATTCCTAGGGGATTTCCTGCTTCATCGATAAACCCAGAACAGCTAAAGCTAATCCCCAAATTGGGATTGTTTTCCAAATGTTCAATATGTTTTTCTAGCTTTTCAGGCAACCATAGGTCATCGCCATCTAAAAATGCTAAATACTCTCCCTGGGCTTGGCGGATACCTTCATTCCTTGCTGCATTAGCTCCCTGATTTTCCTGACGAATAATTTTGATTCTGGGGTCTAGGAACTGCTGGCAAATCTCTACACTGTGGTCAGGAGAACCATCATCAATCAGCAAATATTCAAAATTTTGGTAAGTTTGATCCAAAACTGACTGTACTGTAGCAGCAATATAATTTTCAACGTTGTAGACTGGAGTGATTACGGAAACTTTTTTCATTTTATAATCCATCTTATCTTATATTGAATGACTAAGACAATTATTGTCCAAGTTTGTCTTGTAAAATCTGACGTCTTTGGATCATTCCCACTACTTTGACAGCCAGAACTTCGAGGTAGGAATATAGGGGCTTAGGCAACAGCCAAAGTAAATAGGCAGCAGCCAAAGTCCGAAGGGTACGGCTTGGTTCTTCCAAGAGAAGACGCCAGTAAGTTGCCAAAGCACCGTTAATTAGTTTGACAGACATTGCTCCATCTTTGAGACGTACTGCACTACGAGCAAAGTTTCGCAATCGATAGGCCAGGGCTAAATTTCCCCACTTGTCAATCAAGTCAGGAGCATAGGAGCGAGTTTTTTCTAGTACTTGTTTCCAGGAATCTAACTGTTTGACTAAGTTCGCTGAAAGACTGGCTGAATTCACTCGATATAGGGTTAGTGCTTCAGGGATTCCCTCAATTTTCCAGTCTGTCTGAATCGCAATACGTAGCCAACATTCAATATCTTCAGCGCGGCGGAAGTTTTCATCAAAGTAAAAATCTTCTGTAGTGCCGTAAAGGTTATCTTGATACCTAATCGCTTCAAAGACTTCCCGTCGAATTACCGGAGCTGAACCATTACCAATAGGACTAGACCGGAATAAATCTGATCGGGTAATGTTCTTTAACTTAGGCATTAGATAAGTGTTCAATAAATTTCCCGATTCATCAATCAATGCAGAACGGCAAAAACTAACCCCTACCTCTGGAAATTTTTCTAAGTGTTCAATATGTCTTTCCAGTTTCTGAGGCAACCACAAGTCATCCCCATCTAAAAAGGCTAAATAATCTCCTTTGGCCTGGCGAATTCCTGTATTTCGCGCTCCAGCAAGTCCCCGATTAGTTTGATGAATAATCTTAATTCGATGATCCGAAAATTCTTGACAAATTTTTACACTACTGTCCGGGGATTCATCGTCAATAATGAGCACTTCAAAGTTGGTATAGGTCTGGTCGAGAACAGACTGCACCGCTGCTGCAATATAGTTTTCAACTCCGTAGACAGGAATAATGACAGAAACATGTTTCATTGTTTGGACACTGGTTTTCAAGAGAACTAGTTTTGAGTTAAACGTTTTTTAAAAAATTAATCCTGAAATAGGTAAAATAGATAAATATATGAAACTGACAACTGACCACTAAAAAATACCTCGTGAGCACTATTATCCTCCCAGAAACTGATCACAATTTTCTGCCCAAGTTTACTAGACTGTCTGTCATTTGTGATCTGGTAGGTAAGGTAGGACCGTCTACCAATTGCAGTTGGGGATAATACATAATAGATGAGTCTGACTTAACTAGTTCCCATTGGCTTAAAACAGAGGAATAGACGGTTTGTGCAATGCGTAAATCTCGCTCTATAATTTCCAGAGTCAAGGCATCTTGGCACATTTTGCTAAGTTTTACTTCAAGCTGAGAAATCTGAAACTCTAGATCCCTGGCCTTGTCCTCACTACCTTGTAGTTGTGGTTTAATATCATCCATTTCTAAGGTTGGATCATCTTGGAATAAGCTAGCTTGAGGCTGATGGTGAACAGGATTCATCACCTGAGGATTTGTAGAATGACTATGATCAGACTGAGTCGGTACTAGCTCAGCCAGCAATTCAATCTTTTTGCGCCGTAATTCAATCTTTTTGCGCCGTAGTGCTTCTATTGTCTCTAAGAGCTGGTTTAAAGGCAATCCTATCTTCGCCGTTTTTTGAGCTAGGCGTTGCTGTGCATTTTCTAGATCATTTTCGGCTGACTTTATATACACTGGGATAGTCTTTTGTTGTTGAGCAATTTCTTGCTTTCTGAGTTGTTCCAGTCTTTTGTTAAACGCCTGATTAATCGCGAAGGCTCTTCGTTGGGCTTCCTCAGGGGTGACTCCTGAAATTTCAAAAACCATCATTGTAGAGTTATCGATTAGTTGAATCGAAGGCTTATCTAAGCTATCTACAGATATATTTAGCTGCTTTGCCGCTTCTTCTAAAACCCCCACACTTTCAGCTATCAACTTCAGGTGTTTTCTGGGATCATCGATGCGATCGCTTAACCCGGCACTGCTATTACTGTTATTACTGTGATTACTGTGATTACTGTGATTACTGTCAGCATCACGAAATTCAGAACCCTGAGTGTTAGGGAATGTCCCACTACTGGCTAATGATAATGTCCATTGGCTGACATAAAAGTGATCAGTATCAGTCTCATCGTGAGATTGGAGTATAGTATGAGATTGGAGTACAGTATTCTCTAAGGCTACAGGAGAGGTTTCAGGTTTAGCAAAGACATACCTAGCAGACCAAACCACAAATAAGGGAATTAAAAGCGCATGAACCAGTAAAACCGATACAGCGACCGTGATGATTCCCCATTTCACTGCTATCAGTAGACTACAGGAAAATATCATGGTAAATAATACATTCCAGAGCAAGCCAATGTGCGGTTTTTCAATGGCTGCTAAAAGCTGAAATCCAGCAATATCAAAGGGTCTAGGAATTGCTGATAAGCAAACTAAAATGACGATGGGAACCACCATACTCCAGCCTTCCGTATTAATTTTTTCCCCAACCATAATGGGAATATAAAACGGAACTAGACTTGATTGTAAAGCAACAAAACCAACAATCACTCTTCCAATCGTCTTCAGACTGTTAAAGTATGTTTGCTTAAATTTCGATAAGTTTGTCCGTACTTCACATAGGGCAGGGTATAAAGCAGTAGTAATCGATTGGACGATAGTTAAGCTAATTCCCAAGCCAGCATTGTAAGCAAAGTAGTAAACACCTAATAGGTCAATTCCTATAAAGCGACCAATGATAAGATAGTCGAGAGTTTCCCTGAGAGTCTTTAAAAGTTCAATCCCCAGGAAATTGATTCCAAAGCGAAAAATTTTACCCCAGTATTTGGTTGTGAAAGAGCCAGTTCTCCGCCAGGGATGTTTGAACAGATAGGTAATGAATTCTATAGGGCTAGCTATTAGTATGGGAAGTATTATCGCCCACATCCCCAGATGAAGAACAGCAAAGACAGCGGTTAGGATATTGGCGGTGGCATATCTGAGAGCGCGAGCTGTAGCTGTTATCTGAATTCGATTATCCCTTTGAATTAGTGCTGACTGTACTGCCCCTAAGGGAGCAATCAAAAAGTTAAATGCTAATAGACAAATGGGTAAAATAAGTTGGTTATCTTTATAAAACCACGCAACTGGAAAAGCAGCAAGGCACTGGATAACGAATAGACTTGCAAAAAGTACCCAATTTAACCAATAAGCACTATTACAAATGTCTTCCAGCTCATCGGCTTCCGCCTGTATAATTCTAGCATGAACACCGATCCGCGTTACTGTTTGTGAATATTCATAGGTCGTCAGAACCAGTGCAGCTAATCCAAAGTCATGGGGAGTTAAGAAGCGTGGCAAAATAAACGTTGCACCTAAACGGGAAACCCGAATAAATGCCTGGGCAACTCCCATCCAACCAAGATTGCGAGTAAAAGTGCTTCTATTACCTAGTTTGTGCTTGATGCGACTCCCGATTGTTTTGACAATGTTCACAGTGGATCTCCCATCCTGCCATCCTTTTGATGATTGATATCTATCAAATTATAGTGGTAGTTAGTGCTCTGAAATCATCCGATTATCCACAGATACCATCGGCATTTTCTGGCCGATTAGTTGGATTAAATGTCCAGCTAATTTTTTAGGCATAATTTTGATTATTAATAGTTTTAAAATTAGACGGATAGTTTCCTTACTTAGCAAAAATTTGGGGTAAAGTTTTATGGAATAGCTAAGTTTTTGACTAGCTAGCTTTACTCCTTCATCATCAAAAGCATTAGCTATACACTGCTTAGCCAGATAACGATAGGCATTCGCTAAACTTTTATTTTTAAGAGACTTAAGTTCTGGTGGAGCTGCCTTGAATGCTCTTTCAATTACAATTAGGTTCGCCTTCTCCATGACATCCACTTTAGAGGTCATTGACTGGGAAGAGCGACGGTAGAGAATTTGGTATTTAGGAACCAGTACAAAAGGACATAAAGCTGCTAGCCTGAGGTAATAATCCCAATCTTCAACTGATTTTAGGCATGGGTCAAATTCTCCAGCGGCTTCAATATACTTCCGCTTTACCATGATATTGGAACCACTGGATATGAAGTTACGAATTAGTAATTCGGGATAAACATTACCCTCCCAATAAAGTGGTTGCCAAGCAAACAAAAATTTGCTATTCTCATCTATAAAGGCAGTCCAACTGTAAGCCACTCCAGCTTCAGGATTTTTTTGGAGTGCTGCTAACTGTAGCTCCAATTTATCGGGTTTCCATAAATCATCGGCATCTATAAACGTAATAAATTCGCCCCTAGAGCGACGAATGCCACGATTACGAGCCACTGGCAATCCGCCATTTTCATAGGAGAACACTTTCAATCGATCATCGTTGACTGTACTGATTACATCTAATGTACCATCAGTTGAGCCGTCATTAATAATAATTAACTCAAAATCTGAAAAGGTTTGTGCTTGAATCGATTGGATCGTTTCTAATATAGTTTTTTCTCCGTTATAAACTGGAACTATTACAGATATGGTGGGCATGGCGATTATCCTTTTTTTGTATATAATTAGTTCATGGTGATTTACCACCAGAGGTCTAGACAAACCCCTTGAGCATTTTTATTTTAGTCCCATCCCTACTACAACCAAACCAGGCCAGTAGAGGTAAGCTAATCCCTCTAGATTTTCCCCAAACGAGAACAGGATACAAATTAATAGTATTGTTAGTGCTGTTGTGGCAACTTTACTCCTTTGAGCTTTAATTAAAAGCTCTATAAAAGTATAGACTATAGGGATAAATATTCCAATAAAACCGACGATTCCATGAGTATATAAAGCACCATACCAAGTGTGGTGACTCCCAATAGGCATACCAGCGACAACATCAGGGCCTTTACCCACTTTAATGGCATGACCCCAAATCGGTGCATCTTCTTCCCACTTACGGTGAGAAAGCCGAGCTAAGGCCGACCTAACCCGCGACGAAGCAGATCTTTGACCGGAAAAAGAGTCTTTCAAGTTTCTAGCTATCATTAGCAGTTGGGGACCAAATAGACCACCAATAAAACTCCCTATTCCTGCTGTAATTTGGATAGCGGGTTCGGTGAGATTTCCCAAAAATGTTACCAGTATTGGTATACCCACTAAGCAGATTATCCCCATCCGGGACACTGAACCCACAATTGCAGCAGCACAGCCAATCATACCAATAAAACGCCACTTTATGTCCGGGTCTCTACTACTCAGGAAAAAGTGTATGTTACAGGCAAATGCCAATGCTGGAGCCCAAGGCGCAAATAAGAAAAGGCGTGTTTCACCACTTTTGATCACGTAAGGACTTACGGCGTAGTAACGTTGACTGTTACCACCAATTTTTGCCATTAGGGTGCTAGTATACAAGGGCATCTCTAACCCAGTCAGACTTAACCCATAGGTAATTGGCACCAAGATCAGAGTTTGTAGGGAAAGGATAGAAATTGCTCTATAGATTATTTGTGGTCGGATGTTGAGGCAACCAATTAAAGGAAATAAGGCGAGAAGGGCCCAAGTTCTCAAAAAGGAGTTAATAAAAGATTTTATAGTTTTAACAGTTGAGAAACCCCAATCTAAATGACCCACAACTAAGGCTATGCCAATGACTGATATGCAAACAATCCAGACCCATACTCCAATGGGAATCCGAATCCTTTCTTCCGGTGGAGTATCTGATGTTTGCTGCCAAAGCTTTTTAATTAGATAAAAGGTTAGCAGCCAAGCTAGGGCTGGGGCAAAAACAAACTGTGCGCCTAAAAAAAATAATAAGTAGGTTGAAATTATATAATAGAAAACTACTTTTTCTTCAAAGTTTTGGGGTTTCATTAAAGCCTGCCTAATGGCTTAGGTTACTGGTGCCAGCCTATGATGTCTAGCTTGATAACAAGTGGATTAGTTGGATCAGAAATCTTTTCTTTGGTTCCCCATTGGCGATGTTAAGCTATTATTAGATGTTGTGAAGCTATTATTCGATGGTTGAGAACGTAAGGGTGGAACATCAGAATTAAACGATTCTACTTTGCCGTAGATTGAGGCTTCTGATTTACCTTGTACATGGGGACGTAACCAGAGTAAAAATAGTCCTGCACTAATTAACAATGAACCAGCTGTTGCACCAAGTAAAGCCGATGACTTTTTCGGTGCGATCGCGTCTGGGGGTAAGCTTGGTTCAGCTAGCAGCTGAACTTGAGGATAGGAAAGGGATTGGTTGAATCGACCAATCGCTGATTGAGTTAAGGTTGAAGCATAGATAGTTTCCGCAATGCGCATATTGCGTTCTAGGATCTCCATCCTCAAGGCATCCTGGCTCATTTGTCTGAGTTTGGCTTCCAGCTCAGCAATCTGGTTGGTTAATACCCACGCTCTAGCTTCCACACCCTCTTGCCGTGCTTGCACCTCAACAATTTGGCGTAGCAAATTTTCCCGGGAAGAACCAGTTTCAGGCCCAGAGTTAACACTGAGCTGGTCGATAATTGCCAAAGACATGGGGCGACCTAACAGAGCTTGACTACGCTGTAGCAAAGCTGCTTTAGCACTCTCTTGCTTGCTCTTTTCGTCCACTACAGATGGATGCTTGGAACCGTATTTGGAACTCAAAACCGTCAGGGCTGCGGTAGCCTGACTGTATTCCCTTAGGGTTTGCTGAAATATCTGGTCAGCCTTAAGTACAAAAGCATCAGCAGCTTGTCCAGACGACAACTTTAGATTAGCTGAGAGGTTGCTAAGATTGGCTTTTGCTTCTCGCCCTTGGGCCAACAAATCGATTTGTTGTTGTCGTAAACTTTCTATAGTGGATGATAGCTGGTTAACTTGTTCTTTAGAGTTCAATCCGGTTCTAGCTTTGTGTTCAGACAGGCTTCTCTGAATGTCTGCTAAATTTTTCTTAGCTGCCTGCAAATCAGCTTGAACTGGTAGCTGATTGTTTCCTACTTCTTCTTGCCTAAGTTGTTCAAGTCTATCCTCGAAAGCCTGGTACATAGCCAAAGCTTTTTGTTGGGCTTCCTCAGGAGAGTCTCCTTTGATTTCAAAGGCCATCATAGTTGAATTGTCAACGATTTTAACCCTAGGCTTGCCCAACTCTTCAGGGGACATGTTCAGGAAACTGGCAGCATCCTTCAGTACCGGCTTACTTTCAGCAATGAATTTCATCTTTTCCCTCGGGTCATGGGAGCGATCGCCAAATGGTGACCTAACATCTGAACTCGCTCCCCCTAATTCTGGGATATTAATTCTGGTGGATGAGCCTGAGACAGGAAGTGATACTCTCCATGTACTGGTATAAGTTGGCTGAGCTGATTTCAAATAAAAAAATGTTAAGCCCCAAATTCCGGCATTAATAGATATCCCTAAACACAAGTAAAATAGCCAACGTAGAGGCATGAGATTTGATTTTTCATAGGGATATGGGGCTATGGTCTTATAATTAGTAGTCATTGGAGCATCTCACCTGGCAAATCCACATTTTTAGTTTTAAGTTTTAGTCTTAAGTTGTAGTCTTAAGTTGTAGTCTTAAGTTATAATTTTTTATATTTTATATGATTAAAGACTTGGCAGATAGTTTTATAGAACTATCAAGCAATGGCTTAAACCCGTAGCCAATACACCCCTGATGAAGAGTCAGATCTCGTGAGCTTATAACTTGTGATAGATATATTAATTATAACATTTGAGCTATCCTAAATATGAATTAGGGTATAAATATGTCTTTAATAATCCGAATGGGATTGAAGATATCCCCAATAAAGTCAAAAACACTTTTGACATTAGTGACCGTTGAATCATAGCAAGCGACACTATCTCTTGGCATCAGCACTGGATTAACTTGGTCATCATTAGGCTTCTTAACCAAGTCCTCTACAGAACGTTCTATTGCCAAAGTTTCCCCAGTAGTACGGTCAGTTTGCAGTAACAGAGCACGGCGATCTGCATTTGTGCTTTCTGTACCTCCAACACAACTAGCAGCAATTACAGCTTGAGATAGACGGGAGCCATATTCAACTTCCTGGATTCTAAGCTCACGTCCATTATTGGGATTAGTCAAATTGGAGAGAAACACAGGAATAGTTGAGGGAGTAAGCTGGGAAGGTCTGGCTAGATAATATTGAGGCAACTCCCGAGTAGGAACAATGATTTGGTCTCCAGCAATCAAGGGAATATCTTCTACTGGTGATCCGCTGAAGACACCAGATAAATCAATTACCTGTTCTTGTTCACCCCGAACCAAGCGCACCTGTTCAATGTTGGCATTTGGTTTGATGCCACCAGCCGTTAAAATAGCAAAGGTTAGGTAGCGTTCTGGAGGATAGTCTCCTGAGACAGTAGCAATCGATGCCGGTAAGTCTCGACCTTTAGAATCCGTATCATTAATCAAAACCCGACCAGGTTCAAAAACAGCTCCTCCGACAGTTACCTGAATTGGAGCCCACTCAAACAGTTGAATGCTGACTTTAAGGAAATCAGGCTGAAAAAAGCCCCCTTCTAGCAAAGCCTTGACTAGGTCTTGCTCGATTTCTGATACTTCTCGACCCGCTGCCGCTATAGGATCTAGGTAGGGAAACTTGATGTAACCATCCAAATTAACTTCATAGGTGGCACTGAAGCGTTCAGCTTCCGGGATTTCTTCTTCGCCAGCCACAAAGAGTCTAAGGCGATCGCCAGGAGACAGTGGTAGAGCCCAACTGGGAACTGATACACCTATTGCTGCTACGGTAGTAATTAACCCTGCTATCCAAAACTTGAGAATGGACATTGAAGAATCTGTGGGTTTACAACTATTACTTAGTGCTATTACTTAGTGATAACACTTAGTGATAACACTTAGTATAGGGGAGTTTCTGTGACTGTTTGAGTGTTGAGTGACGATCAACACTCAACACTCAAACATTCAACAAAAAACACTTAATCACATTGCGACTAACTAAACTATGTAAGTAACTATAGCGTTTGTATATAGGTTGTAAACAGCCGTATTGCCGAAAAATGCAAGAGGCAAGAGCCATCGATCAAAGAGGGGCAAGAGCTCCGGAGTTTTATTGCAAAATCACAAAAGACCTTCTAGGTTTACATCTCAAATACAAACGCTATGGTAAAGTTTAAGTTAACCAACCACAACAGTTTCTTTAATTGCCGAGAGGGGCTTACCCTGAAAATAGTCAGGAATCGGCGCTCCCATCAAATTCAGAATAGTGGGGGCTAAATCTAGAGAATGACCAGCTGGTAAACTAGAACCTGGCTCAATATCTTGTCCTTGAATCACCAAAAAGCCATCAGAGCGGTGAGAACCAGTACGATTAAAGGGCACTGGACCAATCCGTCCAATATCGGGACTATCTACTACGTCAGTGGCATATTTTTCTTGCCAGATCACGACTAAGTCACCATCAGGTAATTTGGGACCAGTTTCAGTTGCCGATTGGCGGGTGCGGATAATTTCCTTCACCATTGGTTCCCCAGTGCGAGCATCTTTAAGCTGGTAGAGTTTTTGAGTCAATTCCTCACATACAGCATCGTACTGATCAGGGGCGACAATACCGTGAGGTTCCCTTCCCTGGAGATTAATCCTGATATATCCTTCCGAATAACTAGGCAACGCGAATGCTTTCATCTGAGGCCAGCAGGGTTGGTACCATGATGGACTCTGGAAGAAGAATGGATCGGATTCTGCCTGCATCTTGAACGGAGAAATGAGATCTGGTCCAGGAGTGGAACCAAACAAGGGTGCGATAGGATTGAAAAGTTTGGTAGGGAGTTGACGTCTTAAAAAACCTTTGAGTGGATTCGATTCATGCTTGAGGCTCCACACTTTCCCCATCCAACCCTTTTTCGCCCTGGCATCATTGACTAGGGGTTCTGGGGGTTGACCATAGTTGCCACGACCAATGCCATATTTACCTGGGAAACTCCAGCGATAGAGAAATTCTGGCAGGAACAACATACTCGGTAGATCCATGACGTTAGACCCCATACCATGGGCAGCAAATACTACGACCTGGGCATTATCCGGGGCTTTGCTCACAATTCCACCAATGGCTTCGTCAATAGCTTCAAAAATTTCTAACACGGGATCTCCAGGGCATTTAGCACCTACAGATGGGTAGAGAGGATGATCCTGCTGACTCAGGTGCCAGAAGTAATGCCCTGCAGTATGGGTTTCACCAAAGATTGTTAAGAAGAAATCCCACGGCATCTGCTGCAACAAGTCTTGACAAATGGCACCCCGGCGTGCTATACCAATCTCCAGTTGTTCCTGAAGACCCTTGAGTGCTGCCACATCCATAATACTGGCATGGTCTTTGCGTAAGACAGGATGCTCACCATGCTTATCAATCACATCCTGTAGCAAGGATTTGGGTATGGAATGACTGGGAGTCTGAGGAGAGTGAGCTCCCCAAGCAAGGACTTGCAACCCATTGACCTGATTGGAAAGGGGAGCTTGAGGCATATCAAAGACTGCCACCTGATAGTCATCTCCCAAGGCATAGAAGGGTTGATACTCAGAAAAGTCGTAGGCTTGAATGTCTTCTACTTCGTAAGTGCCTTCCTTAATTTTCAGAGGTGCCCAGTACCCTGTTTGCTCAGGAGAACAACCAGTGAGGAATGTTGTCCACGGAGTCTCAGCCCGGTAGTATTCGTATGTCTTTAGACGTCCGTAAGATCCCTGTTCTCGTAAGCGACGCAGATTTTTCAGATGCCCTTGAGATATCCATTGCTCTATCAAGGCAGGGTCGGCAGCATCCAAGCCAATGGCAATTACTGGGTTTCTCATGGTTTTGGTTGGTAGATCTGTGGGTAATTTTCTGGTAGGTTAATTAGTGTGCCTAGTTTAGCTCAGCATCTAACCCTACACATAACAATAGTCGGCTTCACACAGATGAAGGTTGAAGGATCGATGAATCTTAGAGTAGACTTTTATAAAGTTTCTGTAAAGACTACTGCTATCGATCACACTATGTAGTCTACTTGTATAAGTAGCAAAGAGTTGAGGCATTTGTTAGCTCGACTAATGCTCAGACTCGGCTGGTGAGCTACTACCTGCTAAAAAATCTTCTTAAAATAAGCCATAAACCTGATCAAGACTACCTGATCAAGACAACGACTCGTGAGCAGTGAAAATTACCATCGTTAGCTCATTTATGTATAGTCGATGAAGACTATTTAAAGATTTTATTAAGCTCAGAGAAAATACTAGCCGGGACTCGCCCATAGGCTATGATATTAATGGTAAAATCAACCATTAACTAACCATCAATCAACCATAAAGGAGGACTGGTGCAACCGTAAAAACCAGTAGTTTTAATTAAAGTAAATACCTAATACATAACAACTAAATTAAGCATAAATCAAGCCTAAACCAGGCTATCCTTACTAAGGATTATAGAAAGGAATTGACTTGAGGTTTTTAAGCTCTAAACATCTAAGCAGATCGGGATTTACTAGGAGGATGGAAAACGTAATTCATTCCTAGACAGACTGATTGATTAAATCAGAGTTGACTCTAATCTATAACGTTATGATTAGTCACCAATTCTCCCCTCGATACGATCTAGTTCACGGTGTGACAATTAGATGAAATATTTCGTTAAATAATTAACACTGTAATGATCGAAATTAATCGCTTATTAACACAGTCAACTAGAGCTTAATGCTAATGCCAAAATAGATTTATTTCAAATTTATGAGATAGTTGTTATAAAACCCTGGTGTAATCTACATCAAGGGATTACTGTTTTTTTGATTAGGGAATATCTATAGGTTCAGCTATCTATAAAACAGGTGCGACCCGTGGCGAATTTAATTACGGGTCAAGGGCACCTAAGGGTATTTACCAATTTTTCAGAGCTACTATAGTCAAATTTATAGTCAAATTACTAAAACTGTGATAATGTAATTTTATTCTTTCCCAAATAAAATCTTGTTCGAAACAGTATCAAGCTAACTTGGTTAGCTGATTGGTAAATGGTAAATTGACTGAGTTTGGTTCCAAGTCTGAAGATTGTTGGTAAAAACTTGACTGTTTTTATTGCTTATCCCTTAGTTAGGAGAGACATCGTCAAAAGGTTAAACATGAGAGAAATAGTCAAAATATTAAACTTAGAGATTGATAATATATCAAAGTCAGAGCTTTTAAAGCGGCTCGATAGCGGGGTTATTTTTACTCCCAATGTCGATCACTTAGTCAAGCTACAAAAAGACCCTGAATTCATGAAGGCATATCGAATTGCCGATTATAGATTATGTGATAGTAAAGTTGTGTATTATGCGTCGAGATTCTTGGGGTCACCCATACAGGAAAAAATTTCTGGTTCTGACCTTTTTCCAGCTTTTTATCATTATCACAGAAACAATGAGACTATTAAAATATTTCTCTTAGGTGGACGAGAAGGAGTCGCTAAAAAAGCTCAAAAAAATGTCAATGCTAGAGTTGGCAGAGAAATTGTTATCGCTGCGCATTCCCCATCATTCGGATTTGAGAAGAATGAAGCTGAATGCCAAGAAATCATAGAAATGGTTAAAAACTCTGGAGCTACAGTACTAGCTGTGGGGGTTGGTGCGCCTAAACAAGAAAAGTGGATACACAAGTACAAAGATCAACTACCAAGCATTAAAATATTCATGGCAGTAGGTGCCACCCTTGATTTTGAAGCAGGAACCAAACCAAGGTCGCCTCTATGGATGAGTGAGGTAGGATTGGAATGGTTACACAGGCTATTATCTGAACCGCGACGGTTGTGGCGGCGATACCTATTTGATGCTCCGGTCTTCCTTTGGTTAGTGTTGAAGCAAAAACTCAAGAGTTATCTGTTGCCACCAGCTAGGGTCAATCTGAATTGAGCCCAAGTTACATTGAGCCCAAGTTACATCGTTTCGGTTTATATCGAAATGGTTTGGAGGAAAACCTCGAAGATCCAAAGGACAGGAAGGGAGGGAGGGACAAAATTGATCATTCCGCCATTCTCTTAGGTCACTGACCAAGCTAACTGGATCCTCAAGATTACCGATTACTGATTACCGATTACTTTTGTACTAATTACTTTTGGTGTCGCACTTCTACAACGGTGTGAACATTACCCCGTGGGTTATAATCCCCCTTGATGGTGACTTCTTCTGGGTTACAGGCGGCTACGAAGTCATCTAAAATTTGGTTTATACTCTCTTCGTGGGAGATGTAGCGATCGCGGTAGGTATTGATATACAACTTAAGCGCCTTTAGTTCTACCACCAGTTCATTGGGAACGTAGGTGATGTAAATTGTGGCAAAGTCCGGATAACCAGAAAAGGGGCACTTGCAAGTAAATTCCGGTAAGGTGATGTTTATGTGATAGGGACGACCGATACGGGGATTTGGAAAGGTAATAAGTTTGGCTTGGGCAATTTCCTGTTCACCGTATTTAATCTGGGGTGTATCTACTTCTGGTGATGCTTGTTCCTGGGTAAAGGAATTACTCATTGGTTTTGCTAGGATTAGAAACGATTTGAGGAATTTCTAGGATGGGATTCCCAGTCAGGACAATCTTCTGTGTCCCAACCATAGGGATGCATAGCGCAGACTAATAAATTTCCACCATAGGCTTGACCGTGATAATGGCGGCAACCTATGCAAGCAGGATGTTTCTGTGAGGATGGTGTCACGGAATCAGGAAAATCCTCGTCTGTTTCACTGACCATAACCTCAAAGTCAAAATAAATCTCAACAAACGGTTCAACAATATCTTGCAAACACTGGTCAATTTCCGCACCAATGGCATTGTCTACCTGATTGGCAAACTCCTCAACTTCATTGGCAAACTCCTCAACCGCCTCACTGACACCCTCAAAGAACTCATCGACCATATTAGCCACTGATTCGAGGGTTTCAAAAATACTTTTAGACCAATCATCTTCCATAGTAAATAGTTACTCAACCACCATGATGTGCTAAACCAGTGTTGTTGACAAGTTGATTATAAGTGCTAGATAAGTGCTATAAGTTAGCGCTTGAGCCGACGTAATTCTTCTTGCATAGCTTGCACCTGCTCGCGTAGTTTGTCAACATTCTGCTCTTCAGGTGGTGCTGATTCTTCTTCATCAGCAATAATCTCAATCCGGCGCGGCTCAGGTTTAGGATCATTAGGCTGAGCTTGAGAGGATTGCTGTTGCCCCTGTTGCACTAAATCTTCCACCAGTTTACGGGCTTCCTCGGTAGTCATTTCCCCTTTTTCTACCAGTTCATCTACCAGTTTCTGAGCTTGACCTCGCACTTCTGACAAGGTTCCCCCAGCTTTCTCCCCTGCAGCAGCAGCTATACCAACGCCTAGATAAAACGCTTTTTGAACCAAATTTCCAAAACCAGCCATGAACACTGATACTCCGAGAGTTCTCCTATTACTCTATGATTCCAGGAT
Source organism: Moorena sp. SIO4G3 (assembly GCF_010692305.1). Taxonomy (NCBI): domain Bacteria; kingdom Bacillati; phylum Cyanobacteriota; class Cyanophyceae; order Coleofasciculales; family Coleofasciculaceae; genus Moorena; species Moorena sp. SIO4G3. Next base: position 16,111 of record NZ_JAAHIG010000107.1, read on the forward strand.
AGGAGTGAAATCCCACTTTGCCCACTCGACTTAAGGTAGACGGACTTAAGGGTCAGCAGGATTACAATAATAATATACAATGCCATACCTCCCTAAGGTAGAAATCTGTTGAGTTCATGAATAAAGTTGTTGTTGGCTTGTCTGGCGGAGTAGACAGTTCCGTAGCTGCCGCCACCCTCTATCACAAAGGATACGAAGTTGTCGGATTGACCCTTTGGTTAATGAAAGGGAAGGGTCAATGCTGCTCTGAGGGAATGGTCGATGCAGCGTTTATCTGTGAACAATTAGGGATTCCCCACCATATTGTGGACAGTCGCGATGTTTTTCAGGAAAACATTGTGGATTACTTAGTGTCAGGTTACCAATCTGGGATTACTCCACTGCCTTGTTCTCAGTGCAACAAGGCAGTGAAGTTTGGTCCGATGCTGACCTATGCCCATGAGACATTGGGGATTGATAAAATAGCCACAGGTCACTATGCCCGGATTACTTATGATGCCGAATGCGATCGCTATCAATTGCGGCGAGCAATAGACTTGACAAAAGACCAATCATACTTCCTGTATGACTTGACTCAAGACCTGCTGGCGGCTTCCCTATTTCCTTTGGGAGAACTGAAGAAAACAGAAACGCGACGCCTTGCTGCTGAGTATAATCTCAAGACTGCTGATAAACCAGAAAGTCAGGACTTGTGTTTAATCGAATCCCACGGTTCCATGCAGAAGTTCCTGGACAAGTATATTTCCCAAACCACAGGTGACATCGTGGACTTGGATGGAAATGTGGTAGGGCAACATCAGGGAATTCACCACTACACCATTGGACAACGGAAAGGGCTAGGTATAGCTGCTCCCAATCCGTTGTATGTGATTGCCCTAGATGCAGCCAGGAATCGGGTAATTGTAGGGGAACGCTACCAAGCCACCCAACCTGAATGTACTGTTCATCGGGTCAATTGGGTATCGATTCAGGAACCTACTGTTCCCATTCGAGCTTCTGTGCAAGTTCGCTATCGCTCACCTGCTGTACCTGTGAATGTGATTCCTCTAGAAGGAAATCGGATCAAATTAGTGTTCGATGAACCACAATTCAGCATCACCCCAGGACAGGCTGCTGTTCTGTATGACGGGGAGCTGGTGCTTGGAGGTGGCATTATTGAGCAGTTACCAGAGAAAATTGCCAATGGCAAATTGGTTGAAGGTTGAAGGTTGAACGGGATGGACGAAGTCCCGCTTTCAGCGATCGCGTGGCCTTTAGGCCAAGGTTGTCTGTCAGAATGCAGAATGCAGAATGCAGAATGGTGAATTGAGAATTTAGAATTCCCAATTCACCATTCTAAATTCTCAATTCTCAATTCTCAATTCTAATAGTGACCTTGACCAACGCCAATTGCCATGGTATTTATAGACTACCAATTCGTGTCAGAGTAGAGATTAATCGTCAGCTGTTCATAACCTGCAGGTACAGCAGTGATACAAGAACAGACAGTCGGTCCATTTTCTATGTCTACCTCACAGGCATGACAAGAACCCATCAGGCAACCTGTGGCAATGAACACACCAGCACGTTCAGCCACTAGAAGGATGGGTTCTCCGACTTCGGCCTCAACTGTCACATCATCTGGTAGAAAGCGAACGCTTACACTCATGTTTGATTAGTCATTTCATCTGTTAGTTTTTTATTGTTAATTTTTTAGTTAATTGTTTACGTTTTAATTTCTATTTTCCCTTAAGGATTTTCCAGTTTCCATTTTCCCTTCTCAAGTTTACTTTTTACTTTTGAAAAAACTAATCTGATAGTTAACGGTCTAAGACCTTAAAATCGGGGTTAAATCAAGATGAGATTCGATAGTATCAGCCAGTGAATTCAAAAGCGCTTCTCGTTGTTCCCGATAGTTGACAACCCCAGTAGGGAGAGAAGGTAGCCCTCGTCTGGAGCGCAGTTGATTCAACCAGGCACGTCGCCAAGGACTATTGTCAAACATGCCATGGAGATAGCTGCCCCAAATTGATTGATTCACGTCAACAATTCCCAAACCATGGTCATCGAATAACGCTCGATAAGCAGATTTATTGTCTCCCATCTCTGCCTCCAACATTCGGGAACGCCCCTGATGAATTTCGTAACCAGTAATGGGTAAGCCAACTTGGGGATAATTAGAGGTCACCATCCGTTGACGGGCAACTTTGCCACTAGTAATCAAGGTTTTTAACGGCAACAAGCCTAATCCTGGATGACGACCCTGTTTACCCTCTAATCCATCGGGATCAACTAGGGTTTTGCCTAGCATTTGGAATCCCCCACAAATTCCCAAAATGGTCCCACCTGAGGCAGCGTAGTTTTGAATTTGCTCAGCCATGCCACTTTTTTGGAGTACCATCATATCCGCAATGGTAGTTTTCGTCCCTGGGAGAATCACGGCATCTGGATATCCCAAGGTTTCATTTGGTGACAGATATTTCAAAAAGACGCTCGGTTCAGCTTCGAGGGGGTCAAAATCAGTAAAGTTAGAAATTCGAGGTAAACGAATTACTACGATAGTGACTTCCTGATTGGACTTGTTCCTGCTGTTGCGATCTAGTAAGTCAAGGGAATCTTCAGCGGGAAACAGTATATCAATCCAGGGAATAACTCCAACAACAGGAATACCAGTGCGTTCTTCTAACCATTTTATCCCGGGTTCGAGCAGCGATCGCTGACCCCTAAACTTATTGATCACGACACCTTTAATCAACGCTCTCTCCTCTGGTTCGAGCAGTTCGAGAGTACCGATTACGTGAGCAAAAGACCCTCCACGGTCAATATCTACCACCAGCAAGGTGGGAGCTTTGAGGTACCGCGCCACTCGCATATTGGTCAAGTCGCGGTGCTTGATATTAATTTCTACTGGGCTACCAGCTCCCTCGCACACGACTAAATCAAACTCATTGGTTAAGCGTCGCAGTGATTCTTCAATCACCTGCCAACCCTTATCAAAGTACTTCTCGTAGTAATCCCCAGCACTAACCTTCCCTACGGCTTTACCCATAAGAATGACCTGGGAGGTCATGTCACCTTGGGGTTTGAGTAAAATTGGGTTCATTTCCACACAGGGAATGACACCTGCAGCCCAAGCTTGTACAGCTTGGGCATGTCCAATTTCTCCACCATTGGGTGTAACATAGGCATTTAGAGCCATGTTCTGACCCTTAAAGGGACACACACGCCAGCCTTGTCGCGAGAGCAGGCGACATAGAGCTGTGGTTATCAAGGATTTTCCTGCGTGGGATGTAGTACCCACCACCATAATCGCTTTCATAATTCAGGGTTAGGGCGTCAGAACTAGCCTAGATGAAATAAATTTATATATCACCCTGTCACCAACTTGATTTAAACCGACAATCTTAGCTTCAACCGCGAGAAGCATCACATCTCAATGCTACGCCATGAGTGCTTGAAGTTACCGCAATCAGAGGGTCGCCTTACTACAAAGAGATTTAACCCTTAACTCACAGACTGCCAACTATAAAGGCGACCCTCTGATCAGGTTTCATCTAGGAGATGAAACCTGATCAGAGTTTTTAACAAGTAGGGAACTCAAAATCGTTTATATCGTTTATAATGAAAGTAGTAGGGTCAATCAAATTAAGAGCTAACCGCCACCTACTTGCCTAAAAAATAGAACTTATTGTATTGTAAGGCGTGCGGAGGGGCATCCCGTATCGTCAATAAAGCTTACCGAGTATCCTAAGCAATGGCTGGAGTTGGTAAGAAGCCCACACTGTAATCTTTGATTCAGTGTGGGAGTATGTCACCCAGCGATTCAAGGTATGATGGAGTCGATCTGATAGTGAGGGTGGAGGTAAGGTTTCTCCAAGCCGTTCCCACTTTTCTAACAACTGACGACCCAAAGGTGTCAATCGAAAACTATCCGTAATTCCCTGACCGTCTACTTCTCGACGTAATACACCCACTTGAATCAACCACATTAAATCATTTTCTACTGCCAATTCCGACCTAGGCCGCGTTGTGTAGTTTCTCTCGACACCTTCAAGACCTACTATAGATAAGAGTGGAACACTGTTAGAACGCATCGCTGCCAATAAAGGCATCTGGAATGGCAAACAGCGCATTGCTTGCTCTGCACGTTTAGTAGTTCGGTCAGGATATTGAATAGGCTGGCTACCTTGAGACTGAATTGAAGTTCTTGCCACAGTTACTAAATCTTAGAACTATACTGACCGCCGATTATTTCTATATTAAGGGTTTTTTGAGATTAGAGGCCAACCTTTGGTGGTTTACTCTAGAAATTTTTGGTAAGCATATGCGCTACTTGAGGTGCGGTCAGCGGTCAGCCGTCAGCGGTCAGCCGTCAGCCGTGGGCTTTTGGCCCACGCTGCTTGAGGTGCTTTGTGGCACAGGCTTTGGCCTTGGCCTTGGCCTTTGGCCACGCGGGGCGCGTTTGGCCACGCTGTGCGAACGACGCTGGGACTTCACTCAGCATTATTCCAATGCTTACCTGTTGTCAGCCATGCAAAGCGCGAGTGGGGGTTTCCCCCTGTTCCCTTGCTGCATCGCTTATTCAAAAGCAACTCAAGTAGCACCATCTGTAGCGCTAATCGCTGATAACTGAATGCTGAATGCTGAATGCTGAATGCTGAATGCTGAATGCTTACAAATTTTTGAATTTATTCAAGACCCACGCCAAACTGGGCAACAAAGGCACTTCTGTATAATAGTGCTTTAAGACGTAAGTCCTATTAGTGTAAACTTTATACATAAGTTCAGTATATTTCTATAGGAAACAAAAGTTATGGCTCTTCAAGTTGGCGTGGATGCACCAGCATTTACTGTCAAAGACGACGAAGGCAATACCGTTTCACTGTCCGACTTTGCGGGTAAAACTGTAGTGCTTTATTTTTACCCCAAAGACGATACTCCAGGGTGCACCAAGGAAGCCCAAAGCTTTCGGGATAACTACACTGAGTATCAAGGTAAAGACATGGTGGTACTCGGTGTCAGTATGGATGATGAGGCATCCCACAAACAATTTAAGGAAAAGTATGGTCTGCCTTTCACCCTGCTAGCGGATACGGATGGCTCAATTACCAAGGCTTATGATGTTGATGGTGGCGGTTACTCCAAGCGCGTAACCTACATTATCAACGGCGAGGGCAAAATTACTCACGTTGATGAGACCGTAAAAACGGCTACCCACGCTCAAGATATCTTGACAGCCATGGGCTAAGCTAAGTCAAAAGCCTCAAACTTCGTCTAAATTTTTTTGAATTTGGGCGAAGCAGTGATTATTTATCTAATCTATATATATAAACTAGAAACTAACCAATCCCCTTGGTGCTGGAGCTGTTAAGTCCTCGTGAGAATCCTGCTAGTAGAAGACGATGAAGGTATTGCCAAAGTAGTAACGGCAGCGCTAGCTAGTCAACATTATCAGGTTGATCTAGCTACAGATGGGGATGAGGGCATAGAACTAGCAGAGATATTTAAGTATGACTTGATTTTGCTAGATTGGATGCTGCCCAAGCTCAAGGGGATTGATTTGTGCAAGCAGCTGCGAAACGCACGCGATCGCACTCCGATTATACTCCTCACTGCCCAAGACACCAGCACTAACAAAGTCGAAGCTTTAGACGCAGGAGCGGATGATTATTTAGTCAAGCCCTTAGACATACCTGAATTATTAGCCAGAATTCGCGCAGTGCTGCGGCGCAGCAGCACCCCTTTACTCCCGGTGCTTGAGTGGGGATTGCTCCATCTTGACCCCAGTAACTGCCAGGTCAGCTACGATCAGGAACTGTTGCATCTGACACCTAAGGAGTATGGTCTAGTAGAGTTGTTTTTACGGAACCCCCACCGCATCTTTAGCCAAAGTTTCCTGCTAGATAATCTGTGGTCTTTTGAAGAACCCCCTACAGAAAATGCGGTTAGAGCTCATATCAAAAGTTTAAGGCGGAAACTCAAGCAAGCTGGAGCCAAAAATGATTTAATTGAAACCGTCTACGGCTTGGGGTATCGGCTCAGACAACCGCCTGAGGAAGGTTCAGCTCAAACAAAGACTGAGAAAAACAAAGGCAAAAAAGCCGGGAAAAAGACCCCATCTAACCTAAAACAATCAAAGGTCAAGAGTGATAGTTCCGTTTCCCCAGTCCCTAAGGCTCAATCCCAAGAACCAAAGCAATCAGGATTAAGTGCTATTTGGCAGCAGCAGAAGTCAAAGTATATCAAGCGGATCAATGTATTAGACCAGGCGGTGATGGCTTGGCGAGATGGTAATCTCACCGGAAAGTTGCGACAGGAGGCTTTACGGGAGGCACACACCCTAGCCGGTTCCCTCGGTAGCTTTGGATTTGATCAAGCCTCCCTCAAATCCCGTGAAATTGAGCAGATATTGCAATCTGGTAAAAAAGGTAGCAAAGAGACCATAGCACATTTGTCTCAACTAGTGGTAGAACTACGACAACAACTAGAGACAGAGCCTAACCTTCCAAAACCTACAGAAAGTCTACCACTCCCAACTTTCCACTCCCCATTCCCTATTTCCCACTCCCCACGACTACTGATTGTGGATGATGATGTAACACTAGCGCAAGGGTTAGCCTCAGAGCTAGCAGCCTGGAAAATTCAGGTTGAGGTGGCGGGTGATATATCTCAAGGGAGAAAAGCAATTGCTGGTAACCGCCCCGATGTAGTTCTGCTAGACTTGTGTTTTCCTGAATCATTGGGAAATGGTTTCGAGCTGTTAGAAGAACTGAAAACAACTAAGCCCCCTGTACCTGTTGTAGTATTTACGGCTCAAGAGAGTTTTGCTGAACGAGTCAGAGTGGCTCGTTTGGGGGGAAGGGGTTTTCTTCAGAAGCCTGTAGCACCTCAAAAGGTGATGGATGCGATCGCTAAAGCGTTGCAACAATCTGGTCCACCACAGGCAAAGCTATTGATTGTTGACGATGACCATCAAATCCTGGATCAGCTACGCACTGTGCTAGAACCTTGGGGATTTCAATTGACTTTGCTAAACGATCCACAACAGTTCTGGGAGACCATAGAGGAGTGTACTCCTGACTTACTGATTTTGGATGTGGAAATGCCGCAGTTTAGTGGTATTGACCTGTGCCAGGTGGTACGCAATGACCCTCGCTGGGGAGAGTTACCCGTGTTGTTTCTCTCTGCTGTTCAAGATGCTGAAACTGTGCAGCAAGTGTTTATGGCCGGGGCTGATGATTACGTACAAAAGCCAATCAGGGCTCCGGAGTTATTGGCTCGCGTGTTGAATCGCATTGAGCGCAGCCGACTAAGACTTAGTATAATAGCACAGAAGAATAAAATGTTGTCAGAAAAATAAATAACCCTGGTCAGTTAGTGGACGTAGAATTGGCAGATCGGACATAGTAGAGTTGATCACATTTTATTCACAGTTGATGGTTAACGGTTGACTGTCAGCAATCATGTCAATTGTCAACCTAATTATGATCAATTTCTTTGACTATATCTTATTGGCCGAAACCTTTATTCCCCAAGGTAACTGCTACCTTGGGCAGCCTAACTTGATCTGGCTGCACCTGATCAGTGATTCCCTAATTACCCTAGCCTATTATGTGATTCCCATACTGCTAGTGTACTTGATTAGGCAGCGGCAGGATCTGCCTTTTAAGGGACTTTTGATTTTGTTTGGGGCGTTTATTATTTGCGGTGGCACCACTCACCTGATCGAAATATGGACTCTTTGGGATCCAGCTTACTGGCTATCAGGCTCTATTAAAGCAATTACAGCTATAGTTTCTGTCTACACCGCCATAAAATTATACTCTATTCTACCTCGAATCCAAAATTCACCTAGTCTGGCTGGACTTGAGCAGCTCAACCAGGAGCTAAAATCTCAAATTGAAGAGCGTATTTTGGCAGAGCAATCCTTACGGAAACGTGAGCAACGCTGGCAATTGGCACTACAGGGAGCTAATCAGGGAATTTGGGACTGGAACCCCAAAACCAATGAAACGTTTTTCTCCAGCCGATGTAAAGAAATGCTGGGGTATGATGAAAACTACGAAATCGGAAACTATAAGCATCAATGGTGGACACACATCCATCCCGATGATGTAGACCAGGTGATCAAAGCCATGGAGGATCACTTAGCCCAGAAAACCTCCTATTACGTTCAAGAGTATCGCTTACGGTGCAACGACGGCAGCTACAAATGGATTCTTGACCAGGGACAAGCAATTTGGGATGAAGCAGGTGATGCAGTGCGGGTGGTTGGCTCAATTACCGATATTAGCGATCGCAAGCAGACAGAAGAAGCATTTCTTGAAAATGAAAAGGCGCTGAAGTCCAACCAAGACCGGCTCGACGCAATTATGAGTTCTCTTCAAGACGTGGTGTGGTCAGTATCACTGCCTTCTGGGATACTGCGCTATGTTAATATCGCCTTCGAGCAAGTTTATGGTCGCCCAACTTTCGAGCTATTCAGCGATCAAGACAACCTCTGGCGACAGTTTATTGTCCCAGAAGATTTTGAGCGTGTTGATAAGGCATGGGAAGCTGTTCAAGAAAACCGTCGTCAATCGTGGGATTTAGAATATAGAATTCAGCTCAGTAATGGAGAAATTCGCTGGCTGAATGATCGCGCTCATGTGGTTATCCGTGATAATGGCACCTCTGTACATCTTCACGGCATCACGACGGATATCACGAAGCGTAAACAGCAAGAAGCTGAACTGCAACAACTCAATCGAGAATTGCAACAACTCAATCGAGAATTAGAAATTAGGGTTCAACAGCGCACAGCTGCTTTACTCGAAA
>NZ_JAAHIG010000108.1:0-24439 GCF_010692305.1 Moorena sp. SIO4G3
CTTAGATTCAACTTTATGGACAAGTTGAATCTAAGGATCAGGTGATCATCACAAGTTTTCTTGAAGCAATCTGTGGACAGTTTAGTAACTGTCACACTATCCCCTGTCCAGGTAAAATACTCTTCACCTGAAACCTAGCCAGACTCTGGATAATCAGCTTTGGTCAAAGACGGGGGGGCTAACCCTATAACTAGATAATTCCCAAACGAATTCCACTTCTACAGGAGGTGGCGGTGTCAAATTGAATTATTATAAGATTTGGAGTTATTGGATAATTTTTTTATATATTGCTATGGATATTCTGACACTAGGCTGGGTTTCTGTACTGGTTTTGTTCACTTGGTCAATCTCAATGGTTGTCTGGGGTCGTAACGGATTTTAACAGTATCGTGGAAAATCCCGTAATCACTATGTTGTTCTTTGCTGCCGCTGGATTATTAGTGGTGGTCAGCGGAGGAATCATTTATCTAACTGCTGCTGAGTGGCGCGATCGCCGCCGCCAAAAGCGGGATAAATAGGGATGAAAATCTGACAGCGGATGGCTGGGGGTTTTTATCCCTGTAAACCAAGCACTACCAACTTAATATCTCAAGCAAACAAGCAAACGTTAATTTGTTTTGTTTGAAGAGAGTCCTAGGAGCGTAAATCCTTGGACTCACTTGATATCGCTAAAGCTTATTTGTCCTAAATCAATACTAAAATTTATAATCCGTGATGTCACATGACGGAACAAGCTTTTATAGTTTCTGGTCAGTATCTGAGTGATCATCTTGATGATCCCCACATCGTAATTGTCGATTGCCGTTTTGCTCTATCTGATCCAAACCTGGGCTATGAACAGTATAAAGTTAGCCATATCCCTGGCGCTCACTATCTCGATTTGAATAAAGACCTTTCGAGACCAGTAGAGCGTCATGGTGGGCGTCATCCTTTGCCTGAACCTGGGAAGTTAGCCCAGAAATTAGCAGGGATTGGTGTTAATTTCCGAAAAACCCTAGTGATTGCCTATGATGATTCCCGTTTTGCGTTTGCATCCCGCTTTTGGTGGCTGCTGCGCTACTTGGGACACGACCAAGTGGCGTTGCTGGATGGGGGTTGGACCCGATGGCATTCCCAAGGGTATCCAGTATCTGATCAAGAGCCTACCACAAAACCAGGAATATTTGTACAACAGTTGCGCTCTGATTGGGTGGTGGATATTAATACTGTGAAAGTACGTAAAGATCTGCCAGAGGTGGCGTTGGTAGATTCTAGGGAAAGCGATCGCTATTTAGGTAAACGAGAACCGATTGACCCTGTTGCCGGTCACATTCCTGGTGCCATCAACTACCCTTGGCATGGTGTCACGGACACCAATGGTTATTTGCAACCATTAGCATCCCAACAACAGCGCTGGACTGAGCTGGAGAACAAACAAGAAATTCTAGTTTATTGTGGTTCTGGTGTAACCGCTTGTGTCAATCTCTTCTCCCTGGCATTGGCAGGAATTAACACTGGCAAGCTCTATGCTGGGAGTTGGAGTGACTGGTGCTCTTATCTGTAATTTTCCCCACCGGTTCACGTTGCTTGCTTTGAGGAACTGTGGCACTACCCAAAGCAAGCAACAGGTTAGGTATGTTGCTTGCGCAAAAGCTTGCCAGTCCCGTTAAACTACCACTACTTTGATACTTCTGATTGTTTCGATCTGAGTTGCTACCCTTCTCCCTAGAACTTAACTGAAGTGGTGCGACAAGGCCCGAGGTTCCCAACTACTAGGTCGCCACTCCGCGAACGCGATAGGAACGCGCACCAAGACAGAGGAGGGTAAATTTGGCATCCTATCCTCAAAATCCTGAAATTATCCCCCTATTGCTTACTCTTTCACTAGGTAAGTACAAATAAGTCATCTCTATCAGTAGTAATCAAATCACTAATTACCACTAACTAGTTAAGTCTTAGGTAATTACTAATTTACTAGCTAAAAACTGCTAGAATAAAAAATTATATTAAAGATTATATAGAAAATTGTTAGGTTTAAGTAAATATGCATTGTCCACTGAAACGTATGTCTATTTTTGTAGACGGCAATAATATGTTTTACGCCCAACAAAAGAATGGGTGGTTTTTTGATCCTAGGCGGGTTTTAGACTACTTTAAAAACGAGCCTGGTATTACTCTAGTTAATGCATTTTGGTACACCGGACTCAAAGATCCTCAAGACCAGCGGGGGTTCCGAGATGCTCTAATTAGTCTAGGATACACGGTTCGTACTAAAATTTTAAAGGAATATTATGATGATAACTCGGGTCGCTATTCACAAAAGGCTAATTTAGACATAGAAATTGTTGTGGATATGTTTAATACTGTGGAACAGTATGACAAAGTTATCTTGTTTAGTGGAGATGGAGATTTTGAACGAGCAATTGAATTACTGCGTTCTAAAAATACTCATATTACGGTGGTTTCCACAGAAGGGATGATTGCTAGGGAACTGAGGAATGCCACTGACCGTTATATTGATCTAAATGATGTCCGTGATCAAATTGAAAAAATTGATTCATAGTTATAATTATAAACAAAGCAAACTGTCGGTCTAGTTGACTGACGACCGTTCTCTTCAAATCACTGACTATCAACCAATCGAGTTAGTTATGAACCAGCAACCTCAATCAGAACGCATTATCATTTTTGACACTACCCTCCGGGATGGGGAACAATCTCCTGGAGCAACCCTGAATGTGGATGAGAAGCTGATTATTGCTCACCAACTGGCACGATTGAGAGTAGATGTGATTGAAGCAGGCTTTCCCTACGCTAGTCCTGGGGATTTTGAGGCGGTGCAAAAAATTGCTGAAGCTGTGGGCATAGAATCTGGACCAACGATTTGTGGTCTAGCACGGGCAAGTCGTGATGATATCAAGGCGGCGGCGAATGCCCTCAAACCGGCAGCTAATGCCCGTATTCACACTTTCATTGCCACTTCGGATATTCATCTGGAGTACAAACTGAGGAAGACTAGAAAGGAAGTGTTAGAGATTGCGCCAGAAATGGTGGCTTATGCGAAGTCTTTTGTGGATGATGTGGAATTTTCCCCGGAGGATGCAGGGCGCAGCGATCCCGAGTATCTCTACGAAGTCCTAGAACGGGTAATTGATGCGGGGGCGACTACGGTTAATATTCCTGATACTGTAGGTTACACTACCCCAAGCGAATTTGGTGGTTTGATTCGTGGCATTAAGGAAAATGTTCCCAATATTGACCGGGCTATTATTTCTGTCCATGGTCATAATGATTTAGGTCTGGCAGTGGCTAATTTCCTGGAAGCTGTGAAAAATGGTGCCAGGCAACTGGAATGCACGATTAATGGTATTGGAGAACGGGCTGGTAATGCGGCTTTGGAAGAGTTGGTAATGGCATTACATGTCCGCCGTCAGTATTTCAATCCTTTCTTCGGACGCCCCCCAGAGTCGAAGGAACCCCTAAGCACTATTGATACTCGTCAGATTTACAAGACATCCCGTCTGGTTTCGAGTCTTACCGGGATGTTGGTGCAGCCGAATAAGGCGATCGTGGGCTCGAATGCGTTTGCTCATGAGTCTGGTATTCACCAGGATGGGGTACTTAAGCATAAGCTGACCTATGAAATCATGGATGCCGAGTCGATTGGGTTAAAGGAAAATCAGATTGTACTGGGTAAACTATCGGGTCGCAATGCTTTCCGTTCTCGCCTCAAGGAGTTGGGCTATGAGTTGTCGGATAATGACCTGAATAAGGCGTTTGTTCGCTTCAAAGAGGTGGCAGATAAGAAGAAGGAGATTACGGATTGGGATTTAGAAGCCATTGTTAATGATGAAATTTACCAGGCACCGGAAGTGTTCCACTTAGAGTTGGTGCAGGTGTCCTGTGGGGATCGTGCTAATCCTACGGCTACGATTACGCTGCGAACACCTACCGGTGACGAACTTAGTGATGCTGCTATTGGTACTGGTCCGGTGGATGCGGTGTACAAGGCCATTAATCGGGTGGTGAATGTGCCTAATGAACTGATTGAGTTTTCCGTGCAATCGGTAACAGCAGGCATTGATGCTCTTGGGGAAGTGACTATTCGTTTGCGGCACAATGAACGGGTCTATTCGGGTTATGCGGCGAATACGGATATTATTGTGGCTTCAGCACAAGCCTATGTGAATGCGCTTAACCGACTGTATTCAGCCATGCAAAACGGTAAGTTGAGTAATGATCCTGAGTTATCGATAGGTTCTCGAGCAGGGGTCTGATCTGAAATTGTTATGGAATCAATACAATAGACCTCTTGCATAAGTCTCATAAACCTTGGTCAAGACAAGGCAATAGGCATGCTAGCAATAGGCAATGCTGATCTAAGCTGATCTAAAAGGCAAAGCTCTGCATAGCTTGCTTTTCAATAATTGTTCAATAATTGTCCCACTGACTGAAACAGTGGGATTTCTTTTTGCTGAAACGTGTTTGTTGACACTTCCCACTACTCGACTGTTCGATAGAATAAGGTTTTATTTGCCAAGATTCAGATATAAGTTAGGAATTAGTATTGCGTATGTCAACTGCCCAGCTCAACACGGACAGAAAACACCAACGTCACACAGAGTCAGGCTTTTACTATTTTGCTTATGGTTCTTGTATGTGTCCAGTAGATTTAAAGCGATCGCTTAGGGAAGATACCCATAATTTTGTGATTGGTACTGCTACTCTCAAAGAGTATCATATTGGTTTTTACAGCAAATCTCCAAGTCGTAATTGTGGCACGCTAGATGTGGTGAAAACTCCTGGCTCAAGGGTTGAAGGAGTGTTGTATCATTTACCTTGGCGGGTGAGTGAAGCTTTGGATCTGCGGGAAGGTGTGCCTCACAGTATCTACCGACAGGAAATGGTAAATGTCCACTGTCAAAATAAGTTGTATCAGGGCGTTCGGACTTATGTGGTGGTGAATAAGTTAGACCGGGAAATGGCTCCTAATGATTGGTATTTCCAGGTGGTACTCCGGGGTGCTGTTACCTGTGGGCTATCGGAGGAGTATTGCTGGAAGTTGTTTAATCATATGCACCAGTTGCAACGAAAGGCGAGCTGAGGATTGCTAGCAAAGGGAACAGGGAACAGCGGATCTGGGAACAGGGAGCAGTTGATGTAGGGTGGGCAGTAAGTATCATCCCGATGGTAAGCTTTGGAATTGGTATTATTACTGCCCACCTTACGATTAATTTTACTCTATTTTACAATAGCAGTTGATGTAGGGTGGGCAGTAAGTATCATCCCGATGGTAAGCTTTGGAATTGGTATTATTACTGCCAACATTACGATTTATTTTACTCTATTTTACAATTAATTTTATGTTGGTGGGCAGTGCCGATTTAACTTTCTACAACCTTAAAAAAATCTAGGAAGCACTGTCCACCCTACGATTTATTTTATCAAAAATATAGAAAAAAACTAGTTGATTTAGATGTAGGGTGGGCAGTAAGTATCATCCCGATGGTAAGCTTTGGACTTGGTATGATTCCTGCCCACATTCCGATTTATTTTTTCTATTTTACCATTGATTTTATGTTGGTGGGCAGTGCCGATTTAACTGACTACAATCTGGAAAATTCTTAGGAAGCACTGCCCACCCTACGATGAATTTTATCAAAAATATAGACAAAAACTAGTTGATGTAGATGTAGGGTGGGCAGTAAGTATCATCCCGATGGTAAGCTTTGGACTTGGTATGATTCCTGCCCACCTTACGATTTATTTTATTATATTTTACCATTGATTTTATGTTGGTGGGCAGTGCCGATTTAACTGACTACAATCTGGAAAATTCTTAAGAAGCACTGCCCACCCTACGATGAATTTTATCAAAAATATAGACAAAAACTAGTTGATGTAGGGTGGGCAGTAAGTATCATCCCGATGGTAAGCTTTGGACTTGGTATTATTACTGCCCACCTTACGATTTATTTTGCTCTATTTTACAATTAATTTTATGCTGGTGGGCAGTGCCGATTTAACTGACTACAATCTGGGAAATTCTTAGGAAGCACTGCCCACCCTACGATGAATTTTACTGCTGGTGGGCAGTGCCAATAAAGCATATTATAAGCTGAAAATTTTCTAGGAAGCACTGCCCACCCTACGATTCATTTTACTCCCAAAACTTATCGATATTTCGTAATAAAAAAAAATCTAAATCCCTTGACAAGTTATTAATTTATAACTATATTAATAATATGAGCCATTTACAGGAGTCACGATTCATGACCAAGAACATTCCACCTAACTCCGATGACAAGAACACCCCAGAAAACTCTGGTCGCAAACCTAAGAAAGTCAAGCTCGTCTTGATCGGTTCTCCTGAAAAAGTTTGGAAGACAATTATTGCCCTTTATGGCCTTAAATACGCCTATCCCAACGAGTGGAGCACTCCCGAACCTACGGGGAAGCCTGATGAGATTATGACTTTTTTGATTCGCTATTTTTACGTAGACTAGGATAGTAATTTGCCAGGGTTTTGCCCCCCTGGCGACTATGAGTGAAACTTGTTTTGTGGAGGTTAGTTTACTGAGTTAGGATGTTGTTGTTTTGAATCGTTGCTGAGGTAAGTGGTCAGTAGTCAGGTTTGTGGCACAGGCTTCTAGCCTGTGACCTAACCCATAAGCTGATAGCTGATAAGCTGATGGCTGATACGCTAAGATTTAATTGTAGTGGTTTATATTATAGAATTCGGTCAAGCATTGGTTAACCAAACTTTGACCGATTTTTTTGTATGTAAGGGAGTAGGGAGCAGGGAGCAGGGAGCAGGGAGCAATAGGGAAGTGTGTGGAGTGTGGAAAAAACTTCAGGTTACTTCATGGCACTTCACATTGGTGACGCTCACAGACAATCGTTGTGATTATTTTTTCACTGATAAACAAACCTTGTGAACTTCTTGTATCAATCTCGCTCAACTAATCAATAATACTCTAAACTAACTATAGGAATACCTACGGCACAACCAGCGATAGCCTATGATTAGTAAAGAAGCCTTCGAGGAAAAATTCAAGACCATGCCCTGGAAAAGGCGACAAGTGTTAGAGGCAGTGGTTGGTGGCAAGACAGATCAAGAAATCAGAGACGAGGTGCTAAAGGTCAATGATATATCTACGGGAAGAAAGCATATTTCTAATCTATATAAAGATTTTGATATTGAAGCTAACGGTTATAATTGTCGTTGTGAGTTAGTTGAAATCGTTAATACCTATAAGCCTGAGTTAGTGGCTGCTCAAGTATTAAACGAGTGCAACTTATCGCTTCGACCTAGAGCAAATCAAGAGATATATATTGAGCGCCCACCTATTGAAGGTCGTTGTTATCAGGAAATTGTTAAACCGGGAGCGTTAATTCGGATTAAAGCACCGAAACGGATGGGCAAAACCTTACTGATTCAGCAGATTATCGCCCATAGTGAAAAACAGGGTTATGCTCAGGTTTATTTAAATATGAATGAGCTACCTTTCACTAATTTGGATAGCTTTTTACAATCGTTTTGTGTACGAGTGTCTGACAACTTAGGATTGCCAGATCAGTTAGACAGTTATTGGAAAAAGCGTTTAGCCAGCAAGGTAAACTGCAAACGATACTTAGAGCAGTATTTATTAAAGTCTTTAGATAGTCCAGTAGTTTTGTGTTTGGATGAAGTAGAGCAAGTCTTTTCTCATCAAGAGGTGGCTGAAGGGTTTCTGACGTTGCTGCGTAGTTGGCATGAAGATGCTAAGAGTAAGGAGGTTTGGAAAAAATTACGGTTGATTGTGGTTTATGCTACGGAAGTTTATGTTAGCTTACCTACTGAACAGTCGCCCTTTAATGTGGGATTACAGATAGAATTACTAGAGTTTACTGAACAGCAGGTTACGAGCTTTGCTCAGGCTTATGGGTTGAATTTGTCTGGGGATTCAGTAAGGAAACTGATGGCAATGGTGGGGGGACATCCTGATTTATTGTCCCAAGCCTTTGATTATCTCAAGAATCACCAAGCAGCAGACAACACACTGGATACCCTTTTGACTAATGCCCCGACAGAAGCCGGAATTTATGGCAGTCATCTCCGTCAACTCTTAACTAGTATTCAAGAGCATCCGGAATTGCTGGACGCTGTTAAATTATTAGTTAGTACAACTAAACCGGTGCGCCTGGATGCTACTATCACTCGCAAGTTGGAAAGTATGGGATTGGTGCAACGCTATGGCAATGATTGTAGTTTGATATCTAATTTGTATCGTCTGTATTTTAGCGATCGCATTTTGGGGAGTAGGGAGTAGGGAGTAGGGAGTAGGGAGTAGGCAAGAGGCAAGAGGCAAGAGGCAAGAGGCAAGAGGCAATAATAGGGAGTAGGGGGAATATGATTATTATCAATAGAGTAGGAAGTACGATAACAATGAGGAAAAATATAGGAATTCTATTTCCTATGAGGTACAAATAGATCCCCCATTATCCCCCTTAATAAGGGGGACTTTGAGGTTGAAAAGCGTATCTCATATAGATCCCCCATTATCCCCCTTAATAAGGGGGACTTTGAGGTTGAAAAGCTTACCTCATAACTGCGATAAACTCTATATCAGGTATACAGGATTTTTTCACTATTCCCTATTCCCTGCTCCCTGCTCCCTGCTCCCTGCTCCCTATTCCCTGTTCCCTATTCCCTGTTCCCTTTCCAACCATGACCAATCAACACTCAACAATCTACAAAGTAGGAGGTAGTTTACCTCAGGATGAACCGACTTATGTGACCCGACAAGCGGATGACGAGCTTTATCAAGCATTGATGGCTGGGGAGTTTTGTTATGTGCTGAATTCCCGACAGATGGGTAAGTCGAGTTTGCGGGTAAGAACGATAAAACGCTTAAAAGAAGAGGGATTTGCTTGCGCGTCTATTGATCTGACAGTGATTGGTAGAGAAGACATCACGGTGTCGATGTGGTATGAAAGTTTGATGATGTTATTGATGGATGATTTCGAGCTTTCTGGAACATTTGATGAAGACAGTTGGTTAGAGGAGCGTGCTAAAATCTCCCCGGTATTGTGCTTAAGTAAGTTTATTGAGCAGATTGTGTTAACTCGTATTCCAGGAAAGATTGTTATTTTTCTGGATGAAATTGATAGTATTATTAAAGTTAAGTTTAAAGATGATTTCTTTGCGTTAATTAGAGCCTGTTACAATCAACGAGCGGAAAAGCCAGTTTACAATCGTCTCACCTTTTGTTTGCTGGGGGTGGCAACTGCAGCAGATTTAATTCAGGATAAACAACGCACTCCGTTTAATATTGGTCAGGATATTCAGTTGACTGGGTTTACCTTTCAGGAGGCCAAACAGCCTTTGGTTCCGGGTTTGGTAGGTAAAGTTAATAATCCTGAACAGGTGTTAGGTGAGATAGTAAACTGGACGGGAGGACAACCGTTTCTGACTCAGCGGTTGTGTCGTTTGGTGCTCCAGACCTGGGAATCGGGCAATAGTATTTCGGTAGACCAGATAGTGCGTAGGCAGATCATTGACAATTGGGAAGCCCAGGATGAACAGGAGCATTTGAAGACTATACGCGATCGCATTCTCAGAAATGAGCAACGGGCTGGTATGTTATTGGGTTTGTATCAGCAAGTGTTGGATCACGGTTGTCTAGCTGCTGATGGCAGTGAAGAACAGACGGAATTAAGGTTATCGGGGCTGGTGGTTGAGCGTCATGGCTGTTTGGAAGTTAACAACCGGATTTATGGGGAGGTTTTCAATTCCGATTGGGTTAAGACAGAATTGGCCAGACTACGTCCTTACTCTGAGGCGTTTACCGCTTGGGTTGATTCTGGGTGTAACGATGACTCTCGATTGTTGCGGGGGAAAGCATTAGAGCTGGCGGAACAATGGTCGAAGGGAAAAGCCTTGAGCGATTTGGATTCCCAGTTCTTGAGAGCTAGTCAGGTTTTAGATAAGGGAGAAGTCCAAAAGGCTT
This sequence comes from Moorena sp. SIO4G3, assembly GCF_010692305.1. Lineage (NCBI taxonomy): Bacteria > Bacillati > Cyanobacteriota > Cyanophyceae > Coleofasciculales > Coleofasciculaceae > Moorena > Moorena sp. SIO4G3. The sequence goes on from NZ_JAAHIG010000108.1 coordinate 9,972, forward strand.
TGGCGGCTGAGAAAGAGGCTAGTGAGATATTAGCCGAGGCCAAACAGAAAGCGGAAGCGTTGTTAGCAGAAGCCAAATTAGTGACACGACTAGAACGGAAAGCCCTCAGTATTTTACGACAGTTACCGGATAATAATGTTTACTACGGCACCAATACAAGAGGGGAAAGGCTTTTGTATGAGGCCATGGAGAAAGGGCGAGATCTATTTAAGATAGTGACAGATCGTCGCCCCCTGAAGGAATATCCTACTACCAGTCCTCTATATGCCCTCCAGCAAACTATTAGTAAATTCCGAAAAGGGGCTGTGCTCACCGGGCATCAGGACTCGGTATGGAGTGTAGCCTTCAGCCCCAATGGACAGAGGCTGGCCACGGCTTCAGGAGACGCCATTGCCAGAATTTGGGACAACCAGGGCAATCAAATCGCCCTGCTCACAGGGCATCAGGACTCGGTAAGGAGTGTAGCTTTCAGCCCCAATGGACAGAGGCTGGCCACGGCTTCAGTTGACGGCACTGCCAGAATTTGGAATTTACAGGGCAATCAAATCGCCCTGCTCACAGGGCATAAGGAGTGGCTAACAAGTGTAGCCTTCAGCCCCAATGGACAGAGGCTGGCCACTGGTTCAGCAGACGGCACTGTCAGAATTTGGGACAACCAGGGCAATCAAATCGCCCTGCTCACCCGGCATCAGTTCAGGGTAAATAGTGTAGTCTTCAGCCCGGATGGACAGAGGCTGGCCACGGCTTCAGTTGACGGCACTGCCAGAATTTGGGACAACCAGGGCAATCAAATCGCTCTGCTCACCGGGCATCAGAACGGGGTATTAAGTGTAGCCTTCAGCCCGGATGGTCAGAACCTGGCCACGGCTTCAGTTGACAACACCGCCAGAATTTGGGACAACCAGGGCAATCAAATCGCTCTGCTCACCGGGCATCAAAACTGGGTATTAAGTGTAGCCTTCAGCCCGGATGGTCAGAACCTAGCCACGGCTTCAGTTGACAACACCGCCAGAATTTGGGACAACCAGGGCAATCAAATCGCTCTGCTCACCGGGCATCAGGACTGGGTATTAAGTGTAACCTTCAGCCCGGATGGAAAGAGGCTGGCCACTGCTTCAGGGGACAAAACTGCCAGAATTTGGGACTTACAGGGCAATCAATTAGCTCTGCTGACCCGGCATCAGTCCAGGGTAAATAGTGTAGCTTTCAGCCCCAATGGCAAGAAGCTGGCCACTGGTTCAGCAGACGGCACTGCCAGAATTTGGGACTTACAGGGCAATCAAATCGCCGTATTCACCGGGCATCAGTCCAGGATAAATAGTGTAGCCTTCAGCCCCAATGGACAGAAGCTGGCCACTGGTTCAGCAGACGGCACTGCCAGAATTTGGGACTTACAGGGCAATCAAATCGCCGTACTCAGAGGGCATCAGTCCAGGGTAAATAGTGTAGCCTTTAACCCCAATGGACAGAAGCTGGCCACTGCTTCACGGGACATGATTGCTAGAATTTGGGACAACCACGGCAATCAAATCGCTACACTCAAAGGCCATCAGGACTCGGTAACGAGTGTAGTATTCAGCCCGGATGGAGAGAGGCTGGCCACGGCTTCATGGGACAACACTGCCAGACTTTGGGACAACTACGGCAATCAAATCGCCGTGCTCACTGGGCATCAATCCAGGGTAAATAGTGTAGCCTTCAGCCCCAATGGACAGAAGCTGGCCACTGGTTCAGCAGACGGCACTGCCAGAATTTGGGACTTACAGGGCAATCCATTAGCCGTACTCACCGGGCATCAGGACAAGGTGTGGAGTGTAGCCTTCAGCCCCAATGGACAGAAGCTGGCCACTGGTTCAGCAGACGGTACTGCCAGAATTTGGGACTTACAGGGCAATACCTTAGCCCTGCTCACCGGGCATCAGGACTGGGTAAATAGTGTAGCATTCAGCCCGGATGGAAAGACCCTGGCCACTGCTTCAGGGGACGGCACTGTCAGAATTTGGAAGGTTGAAAGTTTAGGTGAGCTGCTGCGTCGGGGCTGTGACTTGCTGGAAGATTACTTTGTTAGGAATCCTGGAGCTAAAGATAAGTTAAGGGTATGTCGGGAATAGGTAATCGGGAATCGGGAATCGGGAATCGGGAGTCGGGAATCGGTTCAACGTTGAGGTTCAGAGGTTCAATGTTGAGGTTCAGAGGTTCAAGGTTGAGGTTCAGAGGTTCAACGTTGGTATTCAAATACTCAAGGTTGAGGTTCAGAGGCTCACCGTTGAGGTTCAGAGGTTCACCGTTTATCTTCAAATACTCAACGTTGAGACTCTGAGGCTCAACCACGGTATTCAAATCATCAACGTTTATCTTCAAATACTCAAGGTTTATCTTCAAATACTCAAGGTTGAGGCTCTGAGGCTCAACCACGGTATTCAAATACTCACGGTTGAGGTTCAGATACTCGGTTAAGAAAGTTCAATTCCTGGAGATCCCCCCTAACCCCCCTTAGCAAGGGGGGAACAATCACGGATCTGGCTCTGGCTTCCCCCTTCCGCGCGGGGGACGGGAGGGGGATCGGTGTTGATAGGCTGACTTAACTCAAATTTTATTCAAAACAGTTTTTTCCTCAACCATCCCCATAGCCCATAAGCTAATAGCTAATAGCTTACCCTTTATCTAGGCTTTTTGATATGGTGTTCCCCTGGCGAGATAAATACATTCATCTGCTTACGGATTTCGGCTTTAAGCGGGTCTTTGGCACTCAGTCCAACAAAGCACTGTTGATCGACTTCTTGAATACTCTGTTACCTGCCCACCATCAGATTCAGGATGTCACCATTAAGACTCCGGAATTCTTTGGCAACACCTTAGTGAACAGAAGAGCGATTTTTGATAGTTATTGTCAGAGCACAACCGGTGAACGGTTCATGGTGGAAATCCAAAAAGCAGACCACAATTTTTTCAAAGACCCCAGTGTCTACTATGGCACATTTCCCATCCAAGAACAGGCGCAACAGGGAAATTGGGATGATCAGCTAACCGCAGTCTACACCGTTGGTATTCTGGATTTTATTTTTAATGACCATAAGGACAATCCAGAACTGTTGCATTTGGTAGAGCTAAACAATCACCACAGTGAACTGTTCTACGATAAGTTAAAATTTATCTATATTGAACTACCGAAATTTACTAAATCGGTTAATCAATTAGAAACCCATTTTGACAAGTGGTTATTTTTATTGAAGCATCTCGGTGAATTTAAGGCTCCCCCTGAATCCTTTCCAGGAGATGTGTTTGCCCAGCTCTTTAAAGTGGCCGAGATTGCCAATTTCTCACCAACAGAGCAAGCCCTGTACTATGATAGCCTGAAGGTCTACCGGGATATGTATAGTGTTGTTCAAACCTGTATTCAGGAAGGTTTTAAACAAGGTAGACTTGAAGGTCTAAAACAGGCCGCTATCGAACAAGGTACACTTAAGGTAAAACACCAGGTTGCTAAACGGATGAAAGCAGCAGGGTTACCCCTGAAGGATATTGCTCAATATACGGAGTTGAGTGAGGAGGTGATTATAAAATGGATAAATTAGAAAACTATCGCAAAATTATTTGTCAAACCTTAACCCCTTATCTTAACATTGATTACTCTAATGTGAACATCGATAACCATGCAGCATTTGACCGAGAAAGCGATGCAGCGCGGTCTTGGGGGTTTCCCCCATGAGCGACTGCATCAAGACACAGACCAATATTTAATTATTTCTGAAGGATGGAATAACCAAGAGCATCTTCATAGTTGTTTGATTCATGTTGAAATTCTTAATTCTAAAATTTGGATTCAATGTGACAATACTGAAGACGGCATTGCTAATGATTTAGTAGCAGCAGGTATTCCAAAAAGTGATATTGTTTTAGCTTTTCATCCTCCAGATGTTCGCAAATTTACTGAGTTTGCTGTTAGTTAAAATCTGGTTAGGTTCCGTGGAACAGGCTTCCAGCCTGTGGGAATTTTCGGAAGGGCGGTTCCAACACTAGTCTTCCATCGCAGCAGCAATACGTTGGCGGACGCTGGGAGAGCGAAATCCCAGTATAATATCTTTGGGAGAAACACCCCGTTCAATCAATTCACTATCGATATAAATCTCAGTACTATTGTGCTGTATCCAGATTTGACCTTCGATCAGCTCAAGATGCATGGCACAACCATAGATGCGGTACTCATTACGCCATTCATTATGGAAAACCAAATAACGATCCCGTTCTCTATCAAAGATAAGTTGAGCATTGAGATCATAACTGGCAAAGCTTTCTAAAAATTCGCAGGTAATCTGACGATATTGATCTAATTTATCCATTGGTCAATAACCTCATGATTCGGATCGTAAACAATTAATCGGACTTCATATCGTTCAATCACAGTTTTGGCAGGTTCAAATCGAATGAACATTTGGTAGGTATCTTTGGGAATCGCCAGATACAAAATGCGTTCTGGCTCATCAGAGATTTCTAAGGCAATCCGATAGTTAAGAAACTGACCAAGAGCGGTGTGAAATTGAGAGATAGTTGAGCCACGGACAAAGCTTTTAACCTCCACTGCTATTTTAGAACCTTCTTTCTCAGCAGCGATCGCTTCTTCCGCAGCCAGATCGATATAGATATCAGCCATGCCGTGTCTTGATGCAGTCGCTCATGGGGGAAACCACGGCAGTCGCTCATGGGGGGAACCCCCAAGACCGCGCTGCCTCCCCAAGACCGCGCTGCATCGCTAGCGCAGTTGATAGGGATCGTGAGTAATCAGCCAACCATCTTTTTGTAGAGCTGTTTTAACTGTATTGTGGAAAATATCTTTGGCCATACTTTGATTATTATAATGAAATTCCCAACACTGGCGGTGCGTTACGGGACGGGCTGTCCCAACACTACCAGACGGAAAATCAGTGCGAGCCCGTCCCTAACACACCCTACTGGACTACTGGACTGGCGGTGCGTTACGGGCCGGGCTATCCCAACATTAACAGGCGGAAAATCAGTGCGAGCCGGTCCCTAACACACCCTACTGGACTTGGTTATTGCCTCACTAACTGATTAAACCGCTTTAGGATTTTGAGAACCTGCTCCAAGCCTGTCTTATTCCGAAGAGAAAATGAATCTGACTCACCATACTTTGGTGTATTGTCTTTGCTGAGTTTTAGGAAAATAAAATCTGGCCCATTGGTGATAAATCCAAAAGCAGGTCTTTCTGATTCAAGATTCCCTAGCATATAACTTAGTGCTTGGGGGATGCCAACTTCCAGGGAGTAATCGGCTCGTTTGGCTTCGATGACTAATACCCAAAATTCAGGAGTATAGATCAGTAGGTCAAGTCTTCCGGTAATAATTGTTTCTTGATCTTCGGAAGTAATTTCTACGACTTTTTCAGCAGTAATATAAAAGGGAGGACGATAAAAACCAGCTAGTTTCAATAATGGGGAAAGTACTACCATTTTGACGATAGTTTCCACCATTGGGCGCTCTGATAAGTGGAGATAGTCTTTCTTTATTTCCTTTAGCTCTTTTTTTTCTAATTCTGTTAGTTCTGGTAAATCATTTTGCCACTCCTGAAAGAATTGCTCATCATCGGTGCGCTCTAAGCCAAATTTTACTCTTAAATCGTAGAGGGTAATTTGGTTAGCTGGAATTGCGGTAACCATGGCTTGATTTACTATAAGGGAGTAGGGAGCAGGGAATAGGGAATAGGGAATAGGGAATAGGGAATAGGGAATAGGGAAAAAAGCCTGTGTACCTGATTATACTAAGAGGTTGTCTGAGAAGTAGAATTTGCTACATATAAGCCCCCTAAATCCCCCAATTTTGCGGTGCGACCCAAGGGCGATTTACTCGCCCATTGGAAAGCGCACCGAAAGGGACTTTTAGAAGCAAATTGGCTCTTGTTCCCCCCAAAGTTGGGGGGCTAGGGGGGCAAAATTCAGTATCAAAAAACTTTTCAGATATCCTCTAAAAACCGCTAGACTAATCTTCTATACCTATTAATAATAATGATACCAAAACTTTTGTACAGCGTTTTTCATAGCTATGAGGTAAACATAATGGGTGCATCTCATTTTTGCGGTTTGGGTGGTGCGTTACGGGACGGATTTTCTTAACATTTACTACCGAGGAAATAAGGGATCGCCCGTCCCTAACGCACCCTACGCCACTAAATATCTAAATCGTTTAGATTGAGTCGAGCGCCATAGGTTTCAATGAATTGGCGGCGAGGAGCAACCCGGTCTCCCATGAGTACAGTAAAGATTCTGTCAGCTTCAGCAGCATCTTCGATTTCGATTTGCTTCATGGTGCGAGTTTCTGGATTCATGGTGGTGTCCCACAACTGCTGTGGCATCATTTCACCTAATCCTTTGAATCGTTGGATGTTATAGTTAGCGTTTTCAGGAAATTGGCTAATCCGCTCTTGTAGTTCGCGATCGCTATAACAATAGTTATGGTTGCGACCTCGTTCTAGTTTATATAAGGGAGGACAGGCGATGTAGATGTAGCCTTGGTCTACAAGGGCTCGTTGATAGCGGTAGAAGAAGGTTAGTAATAAAGTACGGATGTGAGCGCCATCCACATCAGCATCAGTCATTATTACGATGCGGTGGTAGCGTAAATTGGAAGGATCGAATTCTTCTCCTTTTATCCCTAGCCCTAGAGCTGTAATTAGGGATTGGATTTCTGTGTTCTTGTAAATTTTGGCATCATCAGTTTTCTCAATGTTGAGGATTTTACCACGCAGGGGGAGAATGGCTTGGAATTGGCGATCGCGTCCTTGTTTAGCACTGTTGTGGACAAACACCCCACTCTCTAGAGCGAAATTATGGGTATGAGGCACTTCGATATCATAGACATCTACCAATTGTTCTAGGGGTTCAATCGAAACAACTTGGTAGTTATAGTGGCTTTGCTGATTTTGGGTATGATTTTGCCCCCCTAGCCCCCCAATTTTGGGGGGAACAAAACTCTTAAAGTCCCCCAAAGTTGGGGGATTTAGGGGGCTTGACGACAACCCAACGTACGGGAATTCATACTTCAATTCAGCAACGCTGTTATAGTTAGCAACAGCTTCACAAACCTGTGTCTGATTACCCCCAAAAGCGGAATAGGCTTCTTTGTTTTGCGTTTTAATGTTTGCCTGTTTCTTGATTTCTGCCAGTGGGCGATACAGAGGCATTAGTAAATCATCAGGAGTCAGAGATACTGCTGGCTTATAAGTACCATCCCGCAACATGAAGCGGTGATCGGGAGTGCAAATAATGGTTTCTGAGTTATCTAAGGTAAGTTTGATGACTTTAGCATTGGCTTTGGTCATTCTGGGATTGATAATCCGTTCTATTCCGATGCTGCCGTTATTGGTAATCGTGTAGCAAAAATGCTCTTTACCCATAGCTTGTTCAGCTACAAGTTCTTTGAAGCTCAAAGACCGTCCATCAGCCAGGGCAACCTGTGTCTCTCCAGAAAAACATCCCCCTGCACTATCCCCCTCAACGATAAATATCTCTGATTCCCCTGGGTCCCGAGAACTACAATCGGCTAACTTACCGGGTAAGGGAGAAGACTCTAGTACTGACTTGCGCCGCACTAATTCACGAGCACGACGAGCAGCTTCTGCAGCTTTATAGGCTTGAATGGCTTTTTCTAAAATAGTATCGACTACTTGGGGACGAAAATCCAGGTATTCAGTCAAGACTTCCCCAACTAGGGAATCTACTATGCCCCTTACTTCTGTATTCCCCAGTTTAGTTTTGGTTTGACCTTCAAATTCTGGCTCTGGGACTTTGACAGAAATCACCCCAGTTAATCCTTCTCGGATATTCTCACCACCTAGGTTAGACTCACTTTCTTTGAGTTTATTGCGCTTGCGTGCGATCGCATTCATGGTTCGGGTCAAGACTGTCTTGAGCCCCTCCAAGTGGGTACCACCATCAATGGTGCGAATATTGTTAGCAAAACCCAGCAAATTATCACTATAGGCATCAATGCACCATTGTAGTGCCACTTCCACTTGGATACTTTTGCGTTCCCCTTGTATATAGATAATTTCCTCGTGTAGGGCGTGCTTTTCTCGGTTCATGTAAGCGACATATTCCTGGATCCCTCCTTCGTAGTGATAGGTTTCTACTCTGGGTTCTTCCAGGCGATGGTCTGAGAAGGTAATTTTAACACCAGCATTCAGGTAAGCCAGTTCTCGGAGACGTCCGGATAAGGTAGTGTAATCAAACTCAATACCGCCAGTAAAGATTTCGGTATCTGGCTTGAAGTTTACTGAGGTACCAGTGTGGGCCTTTTTATAGGGCTTGACGAGTAGTTCAGTCATGGGCACACCCCGCTCATAGCGCTGGGTATGTTCTTTTTTCTCCCGCCACACCGTTACATCTACCCACTCAGACAGAGCATTGACTACGGAAACACCAACACCGTGCAATCCTCCAGAGACTTTATAGCCGCCACCACCAAATTTACCACCGGCATGAAGTACGGTCATTACGGTTTCCAGTGCTGATTTCCCTGTGGTAGGGTGGGTGTCTGTAGGAACCCCTCGTCCGTCATCGGTAACGGTTACGGAACCATTGCTATTGATATCAACTTCAATGTGAGTACAATACCCAGCCAGCGCTTCATCGATGGAATTGTCTACAACTTCGTAGACTAGATGATGGAGACCCCTAGGTCCAGTGGTCCCGATGTACATCCCTGGGCGTTTCCGCACCGGTTCGAGACCTTCTAGAACTTGAATCTGATCGGCACTGTAACTACTCGTCATAATCTTTCGGGGTTTTCCGTTAAAAGCTTTGAAAGGCTATGATTTATCAAAAATGATAAAACACCCAAAGATTGTAACACAAAAGCCTTATAGGCGACCACAGCCCATTTTCATAGGTTATTTCTATAGGGGATTAACTATATAGGGTATGATGGTGTCAGTGTGTCAGTGGTCGAGTTAGTCCCAAATGCCACAATCGAAGATGAAACAGCCCTCCGCTCAAAACTCAAAACTCAACACTGAGCACTCAGCAGTAATAGTAATTTGCGGTGCTACAGCCACAGGTAAATCGAGTCTAGGGATAGCATTAGCACAGCGGGTTAGTTCAATAATTCTTAATGCTGATTCTCGTCAGGTTTACCGAGAATTTGATATTGGAACCGCTAAGCCGACACTGGCTCAACAACAGCAGGTACCCCATTATCTGATCGACATCTGTGACCCAACCGAAACCTTAACTGTAGCTGATTATCAACAGCAAGCCCAGGAAATTATAGCTAGCGAACACAGGGAAGACCGGGTAGATCAGGCAGATTTAAACAATAACCCTCTTTTCCTAGTTGGTGGTACTGGTTTATATATCAAATCGGTAGTGCGGGGGTTAAAAATTCCTCGGGTTGCGCCTCAGGAAGATTTGCGTCCGCAACTAGCTGCTCTTGGTCAAGCTCAGCTCTATCATTTCCTTCAACAGATTGACCCTGTTGCTGCTCAGAAGATTCATCCCAATGACCAAGTGCGGACATTGCGGGCATTGGAAGTATTTTATGTAACTGGAATTCCGATATCACAGCAGCAGGGAGAGAATCCTCCTAATTATCCAATTCTCCAGATTGGTTTGGAATGTCGGGATTCTGAAACTATTACCCAGCGGATTGCTCAGCGTACTGACCAAATGTTAGCAGCAGGATTTGTGGCTGAGGTGGAAACTATTGCTCAGAAGTATGGTTGGAATTTACCGTTACTGGATACGTTGGGATATCGGGAAATTAAAGATTATCTTGCTGGTAACTTATCCCTTGAGCAGGCCAGAGAGTTAACTGTTGTCCACACTCGCCAATTTGCTAAACGTCAACGGACTTGGTTTAAGGCTTATCCTGAGATTGAATGGTTTGATGCTGATTCTCCTGATTTGTTGGAGAAGGTTTGGCAGCGGATAGAAGGTTTTTTAGAGGAATTAAGAATTAAGAATTAAGAAGTGAGAATTAATAATCGGGAATCGGGAATCGGGAATCGGGAATTGGGAATCGGGAATCGGGAATCGGGAACTTTCGAGCAGTAGTAAATATTATATAGTAAGCATTCAGCCGTCAGCCCTGAGCTTTTAGCTCACGCTACCCGAACAGCTTTGTGGCACAGGCTTTGGCCTTGGCCAAAGGCCACGCTACGCGAATGGCCACGCTGTGCGAACGACGCGCTTGAGGTAACTCAGATTAAATGAATGCTTACCTGTTGTCTTGATCCCAAGCGCGAGTGGGGAGGGACTGCATCAAGACAGCGTGCGCGTAGCGCATTAGCTGAATGATTACAAGATAATGGAGAGAACTCTATGAAACGTTTCAAGTGCCTGAGTATCTTTCACTATATTTGGGGCGGCATTTATTTCTTCTTTGGATTGTTCATATTTCGTATTTATTTCGATTTTTCGAGATATATCATCCAGATGCGTCCTTCATTATGTATTAATGAACCTTTCCGAGGAGATGCATGTGATAGTTGGATAATTTTCTTCACTATCGCCATGCATATATTTCTACTTGGGTTTGGAATTGTTAATATAATCGCAGGATTCTTCTATCAGCGCACCAAGCCAAATACTGCTAACTGGATTGCGGCATGCGTGAATCTGTTGAGTTTTCCAATTGGTACAGTCGTAGGAATATATAGTCTGTTTAGACTAAATAATTATTTAAAGGAATTACAGGAATATAAAAAATAAAAATTGAATAAGCTGTGTCTTGATGCAGTCGCTTATGGGGAGGGGCTGCATCAAGACAAGGTCGTTTAAATGCGCGACAGCTTATTTTAAGGTAGCCTAAAACAAGCACAATTACTCCCCATCTCCCCATCTCCCCATCTCCCCATCTCCCCACCCTTCCCTCTCTTGCCCTACTCCCTACTCCCTACTCCCTACTCCCTACTCCCTAAAACCTAAGACGAATTAGCTAATCCAATTGATCAATGGGATAAACAATTATCACAGCGATCGCATTTAAAACCAACCGCTTCTTGAGTAAAACCAAATGCTTTTAGTAAAAATTGCCAACGACACTGGCGAGTTTTCAGGTATTGATTCATCTGAGACTGGGCTTGCTGTTGGATATTACTAACCTGTGCCAGGGAGGAAGATTTTCTAGACCGGTGTTGCCGGTAATGGAATGGATCAATCCATTCTAGTTGACCAGCACTATCGAGGAGTGCTAAGGCTATGGCACCATTGGGAAATTCTTTGGCTACTTTGGCTACTTCTCCCTTGGCTGGTAATTGCTTTGCTAACTGTTGAGCTTGTTGGTATTGCGATCGCATTTGATGGGCAAAAAATTCTTGTCGTTGCTTATCCTCTGGATTGAACCATCCCGTTGGTTCACTGACTAAGGTCAAAGCATCCGCTGGTTTACCATCCCTGCCGCCACGACCTACTTCCTGAATATATTCCGATAAGAGTAAAGGTGCTTGGAAATGCACCACCCAGCGTACATCTGGCTTATTAATCCCCATGCCAAAGGCACAGGTACATACCACAAATTGGGTCTGACCACTAATCCAGCTGGCTTCAATTTTCCGACGCTCCTGAGCACCCAAGCCAGCGTGGTAAGCTGCGGTGGAATATCCCAAGGAAGTAAACCATTGCGCTAATACTTCACTATCTTTTCGGGAACGCACATAGACTAAACCAGCTTGTTTAGGTCTGGCTTTAATATAGTTCAATACTCGTGTTTCGCGTCCTTTGGGAGTCCAGACGGTTTGGACGTGGAGGTTAAGATTGTCTCGATAGGGGCTAATTAAAAATGTTTGGGGTTGTCGCAGTTGCAAGACTTTGCGGATGGTTTGTTGAGCCTTGGGGTCAGCGGTAGCAGTAAAGGATGCGATCGCAATTTTTGTTCCCTTGGGCTTACACTTGAGCAGTGCTGGTCTTACTGCTCCCAAACGGCGATAAGCGGGTCTAAAGGTATCACCCCATTGAACCAAACAATGGGCTTCATCTAAAATCAATCCATTAATCTGAAGCTGTGGCTGACACAACCGTTTCCACACTGGTCCACTGAGTAGGGTTTCTGGGGATAAATAGAGCAATCGCAGTTGCTGCTTTTCGATAGCTTTAAGGGTTTGTTGCCGTTGGTAGCGAGGTAATTCACTATGTAACAGAGCAGCAGGTAATTTGCGATCGCGCAATTCCTGCACCTGATTTTCCATCAATGCTACCAGTGGAGAAATCACTAATGTTAATCCAGTTTGTAGTAAAGCTGGTAATTGAAAACAAATCGACTTACCACCACCAGTAGGTAAAACAATTAAAGCATCCCGTTGTTCTAAAATCATCCGAATAATTTCACCTTGGGGAGGTCGAAAATCTTCGTAGCCCCAGAATCGTTTCAACGCTGCACGAACATGATCCCATTGATGATTACTGGATTGATTAGTCTTATTAGTATTGCTAGTATTATTGTTGCTAGTATTTTTAACAATCATCCTGCTTGACTCCCGTTGATTTCTTCCGTTCATTCCTTTTAAGTTTAGAGAAATGCTGACCGGTGATACACTAGAATATCAACGGATTTTGCTAGGATGATTACTGAAACGATGTCCGTGAGATTCCCTAGGAAAGACATTGACTAACCACTCTACCTCATAAACTGCTAACACCATGAGATTCATTAGTCCCAAAACTGACTTTGCTTTCAAGAAAATCTTTGGCTCAGATGAAAGTAAGGATATTCTGATTTCCTTCCTCAATGCCATGATATACTCTGGAGAGTCGGTCATCCAGGATTTAGAAATCCTTGACCCCTATAGTGCCGGGGATGTAGTGGAGTTAAAAGACACTTATCTGGATGTTAAGGCAGTATTAGAGGATCGAACAACTGTGCTGATTGAAATGCAAATCTGGAATGTAGAGGCTTTCGAGAAGCGAGTCGTGTATAACTTGTGCAAAACCTATGGGAATCAACTAAAATCGGGACAGGGATATTTCGATCTCAATCCAGTCATTGCTTTAACCATCACCGATTTTAAACTGTTCCCATCAACACAGAAAGTAATTAGCTGTTTTTGCTTTCAAGAAAAAGAAGAGCGCTTCGCTTATCAGGAAAATGAATTAGCGATGGTGTTTGTGGAACTTCCCAAATTTAATAAACAGCTGGAAGAGTTAGAAAGTGTGATAGATAAGTGGATATATTTTATCAAAGAAGCGCCCAGCTTAGAAATTATTCCTGATAATCTCAGGGAAATCCCACAGCTAGAAAAAGCCTTAACTATAGCCAATCAAGCGGGGTTGAGTGTGTCAGAATTGGAAAAACTCCGCAAGCAGGAGATGGTGTTAGAAGACACGCGAGGTGCATTGAGTCTAGCTCAACGGGAAGGAATAGAACAGGGAATAATACAGGGAATAGAACAGGGAATAATACAGGGAATAGAACAGGGAATAATGCAGGGACGAGTACAAGGGGAAAGAAGGGTAATAGTGCGACAGCTTGAGCGCCGTTTTGGCAAACTAACCAGTAATATCATGGCATTAATCGAAGCTTTGACGAATCAAGAGCTAGAGCGTTTATCAGAAGCCATCTGGGATTTTAAAACCAGCAAAGACTTACTCAACTGGCTCCAACAGAAATCTAACTAAAATCCCAGCTAATATCATAACTTGAATCCATAAACAAGATCCAGGTGCGATCAATTTTTTAGTTCAGATTCACTACACTGTCTGAGATAGTGTTAACTTTAAACAATTTGCCTTGGCTTACGATAATATCTGTAAATACTTAGCAGAAGAATACCCATCGGAGTTTTTTCACTGGCTATTGGGTGAAGAACCTAGAGATATTCAGGTACTTAGAACTGAATTGAGTAGTGAACCCATTCAAGCTGATGCTCTGAGTCTACTGCAAAGTACAAACCAAATTCTGCACCTAGAATTTCAAACCCTACCCCCATCCGAGCCACCATTACCATTTCGGATGTTGGACTACTGGGTCAGACTACAACGTAAATACCGATGTTCGATTGACCAGGTGGTCATTTTTCTAAAGTCTACGACCTCACAGATGGCATATACTAATGAGTTTAGGGATACTAACACCTGGCATAGTTATAGAGTAATTCGTCTGTGGGAGCAAGACCCATTACCACTGTTAGCCAATCGGGCTTTGTTACCCTTGGCAACTCTAGCCAGGAGCAATAACCCTAATCAATTGTTACAGCAAGTTGTTGCCCAAGTGGATAGAATTGAAGAACAAGGTCAACGAGGAAACTTAGCAGCCTGTGTGGATGTATTGGCTGGTTTACGGTTTGACAAAGAGTTAGTCCGTCGATTGTTGTCAGAGGAAATTATGGAAGAATCAGTATCGGGTAGGTCGGCGGGGTCACCCCCGCTTCGCCCCCTAAGCACCGTGCGAACAAGTCTCCAAGTACACGGCGCACCTAATCCCTTTAGAACTCGTTATTCTTTCAACCGTTTTTTCCTTGATTT
>NZ_JAAHIG010000109.1:0-24393 GCF_010692305.1 Moorena sp. SIO4G3
TATATTTTTAATTGGACAAGCTCAAAAATACTTCCTAAAAACTACTTAATAATCGTCTTAGATAACACCCCTGATTTAACTAGAAGCTTAAGTTAATACATTCAGATCTAGGCTCTGGTTATTAAAGCTGAATGAGTTTTGCACTTACACCAGCAAATCAAGCAATTAGCGTCTGCTTTCTGCTCTTTTTCCCTCCTACCTCATAAGTATGACCAACGCTATATACTACCCAAGATAGATGTAAATTATATATAGCTTGATATATGTTCTGATTTTCTTAATTTAAGTAGTCGGATCAAATTAAAGTGAACGGTTAACAGAAGGAGACTTGGGGTCCCGGAGAAGGGCTGAGGGGCTGTTTGGGTCACTTGTTTCCGCACCTGCTCAGGGGGTGACAATAAGAGTGAAAAGTAGATAGGATAAGGATTTGAGCAAACGAACCCAAAAAAGAATAGAGTTGTCTAGTGGACAACCCTAAAATAGAAATGCTTCTTCAAAATTCACCTTAATGAAAGTCAATGTCAAACTGTGCAATTGCTGATCATGCTATTGCACAGTTGCCTAAATGTAAGGATTTCACCTGATTGGATAACCTGATAACAGGTTTTGTGAATTTTATTGGATTATCAACCAAATAATACCATTATCATCTAATAGCATTATTTGGCTTCTAGGTGCAACAGGGATCCGTGTAGGAATTGTGATAATTTGTTATGCCATATTGCCTACTCCCTGTTCCGATGATCCGCTGTTCCCTTTGCTATACAGCTAATTCACACTTTCATCTACTGTTGTATTCGATGCCCCTGTAGCAATTGGCAATTCCTCGACTTTGGGTAGCTTCTCGAGGGCCAGACGAGACGAAGAAGTCCCACCGGATAAACGCTTCAGAAGTTTTGGTCTAGGGTCATGGAGCAAGTAAATAATATTATCCCCTGGTTGCCAATCTTCATTGCCACTCGCCACTTGAAAACTCTTTTCCCTCTCCACTAGCAAAGGTACCAGTTCTCCAGAGCGAATTAAGGCATTTAGATGAGCTCGCTGAAAACCAAATCCAGCTTCCTTGAGAGTGGTTTTGCCCAACTTGATTTGCCCATCATTAATGTACTGGATCCAAGTTTTGATCGGTAGTTGTGCAATGAAGGCCTGATTAACCTTGGTTTTATTGTTGTTGCTATTGACTTGGGGGTCACGAGGAAACACTGCTAAGACTCGCGGTGGATTAAACTCCTCTGCTGCTCGTTGAGCCAATACCAAGTTAATTTCGCCATTCTTGGTCATTGCTAGGAACGTTCCCACCGATTCGATGCCAGCTTCTTCTAGAACATCCACATCCAAACCACTGCTCTGGAAAACTCGCAGATTTTCGTCCCGTGCTTTTTGGCAGGCTTCTGGGTCTGTATCAATAAGGACAACAGACTCTCCTCGCTCTTGAAACAAACGAGCAATCAGACGGCTCATCGAATTACAACCGATGATTACAGCACCAGTTGCCTCCTCCTCTGGGTTAAGTTTTAGCCATTTGGCGACCCAACGAGCGGTCAAACCTTGTAAAACTACCGTCAACATAATGGTGAGGAATACCAAGGCTTTAATCGAGTCACCACCATTAAACCCCCGTTCCGTTAGGAGAATGGCAAACAAGGAAGCCACAGAAGCACTGACAATTCCCTTAGGACCAATCCAGGACACAAATAATTTTTGCCGCCAATTGAGATCACTATTCCAAGTACAAACCACCACACTGATGGGGCGCACCACCAACATCAACACCAAGACGGTAAAGATACTGCCCCAGCCTAGGGCAAACACACTGGCGATTGAGAGGTCAGCGGAGAGGAGTACGAATAACATGGAAACCCCAAGGACAGTTAATTGTCCCTTGAAGCGTCGCAACAAGCGCTCTTCAGGCAGGTCAGAGGCTCCCATCACTACTCCAGCCACTACCGTTGCCATCAAACCGGATTCAGAGCGAACCATCTGAGCCAAGCCAAACAAACCCCACATGCCAGCCAGTACGACTAAGTTTTTGAGTTCTTCTGAGATGAAGCGTGCTTGCTTGAGAAGAAACCCCATTAACCAGCCCCCTAAGCCCCCAATAACAGCACCGATGCTCAAACGAAGACCTAGACCGACAAATGCTGCATTTGCACCAGCATCACTATTTAAAATTGTATCCAGGACAACCACTGCCAAAATTGCCCCGACTGGATCAATGAGAACCCCTTCCCCTTCTAGGAGGGTTTCTACACGTCGATCCACTTTCACCTGTTTTAGCAGAGGGCTAATCACCGTTGGTCCGGTGACCACCACTAGAGAGGCATAGAGAAAAGCAATCGGCCAAGGAAACTCCCCTAGCCAGTGAGCCGCCATACCACCTCCTAACAGGGTAATCAGTGTTCCTATGGTAACTAGATTTCTCAGACTACCAGACACTTTGCCCAGATCCCGCAGATCTAGGTTAAGCCCTCCTTCAAACAGAATAACTGCCACTGAGAGGGCAACAATTACCTCTAGACCAACCCCTAGCTTCTGTGGGTGCAAAAGACCGAAGCCATCTGGTCCGAGTAGAGTGCCAAACATCAGCAAAAAGACAATGCTGGGAATTTTTAAATACTCACCCATTACCTGGGCACTGATCCCAGCGAAGATGGCGATAACCATCTGTAGGGTTAGTTCAAATGAGCTTTCCATATGCGTAAGTGTCGCAAGTGATCAACTTAGGTAGAAATTCCTCATTATTCTGTGTTCAACTCCATGGCCTGGCTTGGTCAACAAGTGATCGGTTAGCAGTGAATCTGAACTTGAGGTAAGTTCTAGAACATTGCTCGTAGCAGTCGATGGTCAATGACTCAGCTATAGGTCACAGTAATAAAACCGTCTATAGCCTATCTTAAGCATGCCCTTTGTGTCCTGGTAGTGTATCACTTTCATAGGACTTATTACAGAAGTAGGCAACTTTGGAACTTCGGAACAGTGAACAGGTAAGGATTCTGGAGAAGATTTTTTAACTTTGGCAACAGGTCTTGAAAAAAACTCAAGTTTGAATTACTCAAGAGTGTAAGCAAAGCTGTTTGCTGTTGTGCCTTACTTAAACGATTGCTGACCAACACTTCCTCCCGGAGATAACATTGAGCGAGTGTAAATAGTCATGGGGAGGTTTGAGAGTGTCTGTTACCAGCTCATCCTCCTCTTTGTCTAATTAGTTTTGTTTATATTGTGTTTATCTTGTGTATAATTGTCAGACTTTGCCATTGGTCAGCAATCTAATCATTAATTCCAGCCATAGCTCACACTACTCATAGGTCAAAGGTTTTTCTACGTTGATTGGTAATTTAAAAAAAAATTAAGTTTTAATTCATGCTGGATAGTTTAGCACCGTCAGTTCCACAACGGACATTCCATCACTGACGGTAAACAGCTTCAACAGAATTGCCTGTTCACCCTCGCGCGAGACGATTAGTTAGAGACGATTAGTTTTCGGACATAATTGAAAGGTTAAAGGTAAAAAGTGTACTGCTGTGGTGAAGAACACCAGACAACGGGGTTAGTAGATTAGATAGGATGGCTAGCAGGATTGGGATAATCCCCCAAGTAGAACCGAAAAATTCGATGATGGCTCGTGGTCTGGTGGGGAACAGTAAAATTAGCTTGCTTAATGGTTTTTTGTTAAACTTCTAGCTTTAATTATGAATTATTGGTAAAGGTAAAGGTAAAGGTAAATTTATGGATCATAAAACGTTTACTTGGGGTGGCTCGGGAAACCGCATACGTAGAACTCAACGCTGGATTGAGAGATTGTCGCTGTTAGGGTTACTCCTAGCAGCACTATTGTTGTTTAGCATTAATTTGGGCAGTGGCTCGTTGGAAGAGGTAGAGCAAAGCATAAGTCATCTTGCTACTCAACTACTTTCAGCAAAGGGGGAATTTGGGCAGTGGCTTTACCCAACTCTCGAAGGTGAAACCCTAATTGAACACCCCCCCCTACTAGCCTGGCTGATTGCGGTGGCTTATCAGTTTGGTGGTGTCAACGAGTGGACTACGCGCTTACCTAGTGCCATCCTCAGTGTTCTGTCGGTACTGCTAGTCTATGGTCTTGCTACAGAAATCTTCCCCTGCCGTCAGAAGGCTATTTTCTCTAGCTTGATTTACCTAACGTTCTTACCAATAGCCCATTATGGGCGTATGGCAATCCTGGATGGAGCTAATCTGTGCTTTGTGGTGTTGATGATGTGGTGTGTGTTGCGATCGCGTCGGGACTCACGCTGGTCACTGCCAGCGGGGATCGGATTAGGCTTGATTTTCCTCACTAAGGGGATCCTGGTGGCATTGTTGATCACAGCGATCGCTCTGTTGTTTCTAGCATGGGATACGCCCAGACTCCTCACGTCTACTTATTGGTGGTTAGGATTGCTCTTAGGCTATAGTCCTGCTCTTGCTTGGTACACTGTGCCATTGCTGGTACAGGATCAAAGAGCTGTTACTACAACTAAAGCCATTCTCTACGAGTCCCTACGCCCGATCTGGACAGCAGTGGATGGGCAAAATCGCCTGCCTTGGTATTACCTGGGGGAAATGTTAAAATTTTCCGCACCTTGGTTACTGTTCTTTTCCTACTGGTTACAGCAGGCTTGGAAGAATCGCCATTGGGGCTGGGCTAAATTGGTACTGGTATGGGCTGGCGGTTACTTGATCGCCATTTCCCTTCTTGCCACTAAATTGCCTGGGTATGTGTTACCAGTTTACCCAGCATTAGCCCTTGCTGGTGGAGCCCAACTCACAGACATTTGGCATTGGCCTTCTGGCAAATCTTATCCCCGTTTTTGGAGTATTGGTTTAAGTCTGCTAGGTGTCGCTACCATTACTGTGATGCTTCACTTCGGGATTAGGAAAGCTTTTGACCTCAGCTCCTGGCTGTTCTTCGCTTGTGTCCCTTTAACCATGGTTATAGCAGGGATGCTGGTTGCCCGACAGGATAGACAATTTATGGTAATTTTATTCTGGGGAACCTATATTTCACTACTGATTTTGATGTCTTCTGACCCTGAGATTTGGCAATTGCTGATCTAGTTCAACTTATTGGTTAATACTGGTCTGCTTGAGTAATGGAAATTGAAGCCAGCCAGAAGAATTGATGATGCCCCTGACTGGATGTTATTTATACAATATCCCAATTGAGTGATTAAAAGCTAGATTGGGAAGTTTCCATAAATGGGGATGGAAATTGATACACCGCTTTCTTAACAGACAGTGATCAAGTTGGCATGGAGCTATCAGCAGTCAGCTGACGCGCTACTTTCCGGCTTTGCAAACAGCTAATGTTTTGGGAGCCTGGGTTTATCAAGAGAGTAAGCTTATGGGCTCCTTTTCAAACCACGCTTACTGTTTAAAGCCTCGTGGATTGGTTCTCTTGAGGGCATCATCAATGGCTACTTGCAGAGCGTTTCAAGTAGCGCTAATGCTGATAACTGACGGCGGAATGCTGACATTTTGAGCGAAAGCACATTTACCGGTTAAGGCGTTCTAAGCCTTGTCTATTCGGCTCAGGATGCCTCACGTGCTTCTTCTTCTGTTTCATCAAGTTGTTTAAGGTGAATGTGCTTGCGTCCCAGGGTGATTTCAAACTGGTCCCCTGGTTCTAAACCCATTTGTTTCGTGTAAGCCGAGCCAATCAGAAGATTGCCGTTAGACTGCACACTAATCCGATAGCTGGCACTGCGTCCGCCACGACCATTGCCATTGACTTTGCTGTCTAATTCAATCCCCTCCGCATCAATAAGGGCATTGAGGAACTTCATCATATTGACTCGCTCTACTCCGTTTTTTGTCACGGTGTAGTAGCCACAGGCTCTAGCTTTTTCTTCTTTGCTCAGGTTACCTAGGTTTTTGACTTTCTCCACCAATGCTTGGCCCTGCAGAGGAACGATCGGAGCAGCCATGTTTTTCTTTTTAGCCATCAACTTGAATCTAATACTAAGGACTTAAGTGGTATCCAGCCTTTCTACTGGACTGACTGTCAACTAAGATAACAAAATCTTAGTTTAATATCAGTATATGAGACTATCTTACACCGATAGTGTCAACTGTGTTCGTTAATAGTCAGTTTTTAACTACCGTTCAACTACAGCAATAGGTTGTGAATAGGTCGTGAACAACTCCGATCATCTGGGTCACAGGAAAATTGCCTAGGGTCACGGGAAAATTGCCTAAAAGAGTATGGGCTACTCTTGTAGGCAATTTCCCCACCAGCAACTTGTACTTTCCATCCCTGTCACAAGTCAATGGCTATCTCCATTGGGTGACACTATTTTATAGTTTCTTTGAGCTGTTGCATTCAGGCAACGGGCTATCAGCTATCAGCCATTGATAGTCTAAGATATAAGCTTCTGCCTTGAAGCCGATAGCTAAAAGCATACCGCTCAAAGTATAGTCTTCAGGATGAGAGGGTTCCTTGGTTCCCCCTGCTCTTGATGCTGATAGCTGAGTGCATTAAACGAGCGTGATCTTTAAACAGGTCATAAAATCGTTTCCGACTAAGCGTCTTTCAAAGAAATTGTCCCGTTAACTCCCACGTCCACTTTCCGATTGGATTGCTATTTTATTATGAAGCTCACCACTCGTGGACACTACAGTGTTAAGGCACTACTAGATCTGAGCCTAAGACCAGGGTATGGACCGACATCGGTTAGAGCGATCGCTAAACGGCAAGGTCTACCAGCTCCATATCTAGAAAAACTACTGATTGAGATGCGTCGTGCTGGCTTAGTCAAGTCAGTTCGTGGAGCTCAAGGAGGCTATCAATTAGCCCATGAACCCACAGAAATTTCCCTCGGCAAAATCCTAGAAGCAGTGGGTGAAACCATCGAACCACTACCCCACCATACCCCAGACGCTGGTCAAGCCGAAGACTGGGTTACATTTACACTTTGGCATCGTTTGCATCAAAAGCTTAAAGAAGCATTGTACACTATAACTCTTGCCGATCTTTATTATGATGCCCGTAGTTGGCAAGCGGCTATGGGAGAAGAAACCAGTTTCGTTGTTTGAATCAATTTTTCTTTTCATGAAAAAGAGTAACGAACCGATTACTTATGAGGGAGGCTGTCATTGTGGCGCTGTCCGCTTCCAGGTAATTGTAAACAAGCATCAGGCAATTGATTGCAATTGTTCGATGTGTAAAAAAAAGGGCATCTTACACCTGATTGTCTCCCCTGAGCAATTTAGCTTACTTAAGGGAGATCAAGTGTTGACTAGTTATACCTTCAACACTCACACGGCCAAGCACACATTCTGCCAAATCTGTGGCATTCATCCTTTCTATCGACCCCGCTCTCATCCCAATGGGATTTCTGTCAACCTACGTTGTCTTGACGGTGATGTTCTATCTCGATTTACCATTGTCCCTTTCGATGGGGCTAACTGGGAAGAGAATGTCGATAAAATTAGAAAGTAGTGGTTCAAATCCTGGGTAATAACCATACTAATGGTCTCATTTTGCTGCTGGCGGCTAGTCTAGATTATCTGATCGGTGATCCTTGGGGTTGGGTCCATCCAGTGCAGGTTATGGGCTGGGTAATCTCTCAGTTCACTCAGCTAGCAATTCACTTCTGGCAGCAGCCTTGGCAACGACGCCTAGCAGGAATTGGGTTGGGTATTGGACTAATTATTGGGAGTGGAGTAGCTGGATGGTTTATTGTCTTCCTAGGAATCTGGCTCAATCCATTTTTGGGTATAGGCATAGGAACGATATTGCTAGCCAGTTGTTTTGCTGGTCGCTCTCTTCGAGCAGCAGCAATGGATGTATTACAGCCTTTAACTGCCGGAGAATTAAAACTAGCCCGTTCTCGATTAAGTCAATATGTTGGTCGTGATACAGAAAATCTTTGTGAGTCAGAAATCCTACGAGCTGTCCTAGAAACGGTGGCGGAAAACACTACCGATGGGGTCACAGCCCCTCTGTTCTATGCCATTGTTGGAGCGTTAATTCCTGGGGTTGGTAGTGTTCCTCTGGCCTTAGCTTATAAAGCTGCCAGTACTTTAGATTCGATGGTCGGTTACCGCCGAGAACCTTACACGAATTTAGGTTGGTTTAGTGCTAAATTTGAAGATTTACTAACCTGGATCCCCTGTCGATTAACCGTATTGACCCTAGCCTTGATGTCTGGAAAACCCCAGCAGATCTGGCGTCTGTGTCGCCGTGATGCTATTGCTGATCCGAGTCCTAACTCTGGCTGGAGTGAATCGGCTTTTGCTGCGATTTTGGAGGTTCAGCTGGGAGGTACTAATGTTTACAGTGGTGTTGTCAAGCAAAAACCCTTATTAGGGAAACCTACCTACGAGATCACACCAGGCAAAATTGACCAAGCCTTAGAGCTGACACGATATTGCTTTTTAATTTGGCTGGGTATAGGGTTGGTTTTTTGTCTAGTGCAATATGCGATTGGCCTTTGGCCACGCTTTGCGAACGCTTTACACAACGTTATCGTTTAATCAGGCAATTATTTTTTTTTGCTTAAATTTTCCTCTATGGGAGTAAATTGTCTTATAACCTTTTTCCAGCAATTTATTTGGCATTGCTGAACAAAAGAATGACATCAAGTATAGTTGGGTCACTTACCGATTACCGATTACCGATTACCCTTGGGTCTTCCAGCTGACAGCAAAGCCATCTATTTTTACTCAACTTTAGGGCAAATTCTGATCATAATTGCCTCAAAACTTAATAAAACTTAAAAAAGGAGATAAACGTGGAAGTACTTGCTTACACTCATTCCTATGAATCCTATGAAGAAGCAGTAGGTATTGATTGTGATCTAGATCTAAGAGAACTCAACCTCAACTGGTTTAAAATTCCTAACACTGCTTGGCTCGGTTTACTAGGATGTGCGGTCTGGTTAGCGAGTCTGAGTGTAACGGCTCCAGTGTTTGCGGCTTTAGAAACAGGGATCAAAGTCAAGACAAGTGGTGGTTGCTTGACTGCACGCAAAGGTCCGAGCGATACTTCCGCAGCTGTTGTCTGTGTTAGCAATGGAGCTGTACTCAAACCTGTGGTTGCTAAAAATGGGAATTGGCTGCAGCTGAGCAGTGGCAATTGGGTTTATGGTCCTTACACTACCTCTCGATACTTTAATGGCAGTGATCAAGGGGGTGGCGGTAGTCCGATTTTGGAATCAGGAATCAAAGTCAAGACTCCCAATAGTGGGTGTTTGAAAGCACTGACTGGTCCTGGCACTGGTCAGGTTGTTGCTTGTGTCCGCAGTGGATCTGCACTCAAACCTGTGGTTGCTAAAAATGGGAATTGGCTGCAGCTGAGCAGTGGCAATTGGGTTTATGGTCCTTACACTACCTCTAAATTATTTGATCAAACTAGTGAAGGTGGTGGAGGTAGTCCGATTTTGGAATCAGGAATCAAAGTCAAGACTCCCAATGGTGGGTGTTTGAAAGCACTCCCGGGTCCTGGTACTGGTCAGGCTGTTACCTGTGTTCCCAGTGGATCTGTACTCAAACCTGTGGTTGCTAGAAATGGCAATTGGCTACAGCTGAACAGTGGCAATTGGGTCTATGGTCCTTACACCACCTCTAAATTCTTTTAATCTGAATCTTTATAGGACAGGACTTACCCAGTAACTCTACTTGTAAGGTGCGTTAATAACGCACCTTACGGCTAGGATTACCTCTCAAAGCTGAGGCTATTCAGAACATTGATCACTTCTGCTTTAGTCATTCCGGGACGAATTTCTGGTCTATATAGCATTTCTATGACAGCTTGATCAATCTCCGCATATTCGGTGGTATCAGTCCAGCCTTGGAAAAATACACTATTTCTGTATTTATAGGAATCCCTCATCAGTCCTATAGATTGGGTGAGCTCTTCTCGGATTAGGTGAGACCGTGCCTTTTGGGTAATACTAGTTGTAGAAATCATAATTCTTGACTTATAAATAACTTGGTTATTCCACCAAGTCCGAACAAACCCAAAATTGACCGGTCGATAGTTAGGCTCATAGCGACGAAACTCGTATTCGGGAACAAAATAAATCTTTAAATTGGGATTATTTTCATCAAAATTGATTTGAATTGCATCTTGGGTAATGCTATTTATTTCATCAATGACGGTTGACAAAGTCTGCCAATCTTCATGGGTTGGCAAGCCGATAACCTTAATCCTCACATTCCTATCCCATTTTTTGATAGTAGGATTGGAGGAGCGGTATTCCGAGCCTAAGGCAATTTCCAAAAAATAATCAATTTGAGCTTGAGTATAGTTTTTGTTTTCAATTGATTGGAGAGTGGGTTGTGTGCTACTTAGCTCATAATTATTCCCATAAGTGGGTGTTTGATAAGTAGATGGAATCAAAAAACCTAAGAAACTCAGAATAACAGACTTGACGATTGGCAAACAAAAATTACCCATGGTCACTCGCTTCGCTCCAATTCAAAATTATCAATTCAAAATTCAAAAATACCCCAGGAATTAATTCGAGGCATTGAAACATCGCTTCGCTCCAATTAAAAGAGCATTTTGACATAAATGAATTCAGGGGCTTGTATCCTTAGGTGCGCTTTCCGTGATGGCGAACGCGCCCCGCGTGACCTACGGTCAAGGGATTGCTCGCCATCACGGGTCGCACCTGTGGAAACAATTTAAAATTAGAAGCCTATTCATTTTTAATTTTGAATTTGGCATTTTGAATTCAAAAATGGTCATCCGTAAAGAAAGTAGATGAATCTATAGAGTTAGGTTGATAAGTGAGGGTTTTTTGGCACAGTGATGATTCGCGATCGCATCACTTTGCGACGCGATTACAAAAAAAAACCCCAGCAGTCAGCTGAGGAAAATTATCCAGGAGATTTACTTTGATCACATCCGTTATAACTCTTAAATCCGCCAGGAAATTGACTACATCCGGAAAGATTGGTCATGGTTGGGATCATTAAACCGAAGAAACTCAGAATATAGGACTTGAGGATTGGCAAACAAAAATTACCCATGGTCATCCCTAAGGAAAGTAGATGAATCTAGAGGTGCGACCCGAACGCGCCCCGCGTCGGCAAAGCCCTCAAGGTGCGACCCAAGGGCGATTTACTCGCCCTAGGAGGCGCGCACCTTGAGGTGGGATCCAAGGGCGATTTACTCGCCCTTGGATCCCACCTATAGCGAATTTAATTCTTAATGCGGAAAGCGCACCTAAGAGTTAGGTTGATCAGCGAGGGTGTTGTGGCACAGTGTATGATCCGCGATCGCATCACTGTAGAGCGCCGATCACAATAAAAACCCCCAGCAGTCAGCTGGGGGCAATATCCAGGAGATTTATCTTTACTAAATCCGTTATAACTCTTAAATCCAGCATCAAATTGACTAGATCCGGAAAAATTGATATATGGTTGGGATCATTAAACCGAACAGACTCAGAATATATGACTTGAGGATGGGCCAACAAAAATTAGACATGGTCATCCCCTTTGGAATTAATCTAGAGAATTGGGTTGATCAGCGAGGGGGTTTTGGCACAGTGATGATCCGCGATCGCATCACTGTAGAGCGCCGATCACAATAAAAACCCCCAGCAGTCAGCTGGGGGCAATTATCCAGGAGATTTACCTTTTGAGGGTAATTATTGAGGAGATTTAGTTTTACCACATCCGTTATAACTCTTAAATCCAGCAGGAAATTGACTAGCTCCGGAAAGATTTCATGGTTGGGCTCATTAAACCGAAAAGACTCAGAATATAAGACTTGAGGCTGGTTGACTGACAAAAGATCATGGCGTAGGTTGGGTTGAGGCAACGAAACCCAACACCAGTCAGGCTTTCGTGTTCGTTACGCTATCGCTAACCCAACCTACAGCAAAATCAGCATTTCAACGGTTTTGTCAGTCAATCAGGACTTGAGGATAGGCCAACAAAAATTAGGCATGGTCATGCCCTTTGGAATTAATCTAGAGAGTCTGGTTGCTCTATAGCAATAAGCGCGCCGGTATTTAGAAATATTGCTAAAAGCTTTGTCAAACTTGGCTTTTCTATTCCGGTCTTGATGCAGTCGCTCACGCCTGCATCAAGACCAGGCTCAAAAATGTAGTTAACGATACTCTTAAGCCTCGAAAACTACTTCTTACCTATTCCCTATTCCCTATTCCCTATTACCTATTACCTATTACCTATTACCTATTCCCTGTTCAACACTTCTGAGGCGATCGCATCACTGTGGAGCGCCGATTACAAAAAAAAACCCCAGCAGTCAGCTGGGGGAAATATCCAGGAGATTTACCTTTTTAGGGTAATTATCCAGGAGATTTACCTTTACCACATCCGTTATAACTCTTAAATCCAGCCTGAAATTGACTACATCCGGACAGATTGCTAAAAGATTGCTCCTTAAAGATTGCTCATTGTTGGGATCAAAGATATTACCTGTTAGCTGGTGAAGGAGTGATCGGGTCAAAGGGTGATCTGGTGAAGGGATGATCGGATCAGCAGTTATGACCTATGAAGGCAACAGGGGATGACGTGGGCTTGCTGATCTCCATTAAGATAGTAGTGTTATGAACACAATACAAATATTGCTAGAGAACTGGCTATCATAAAAAAAAATTTGGTAGGAAAGCGATGGAAAGCTTAGTCTGCGTTAATCTTGCCGAGTCCTATGAAGACGCGGATAATTTTCCGTGGCAAGATGATAATGGTTTAATTCGATGGTTGAATGGGCTAAACACTCCCACTATTCCTAGTTCAGCTTGGATCAAGATTAGTGCGATCGCAATTGCCCTAACCATCCTCAGTACCACTGCTAATGCCAGTGCTAAAGTACTTCAAAAAGGCAGCCGTGGAGCACAGGTGACTTCTCTTCAGAGAGAGTTGGCAGCTGCTGGCTTTTATAAAGGTCGGATTACTGGCAACTATGACATGTTAACCCAGTCTTATGTTGCTATATTTCAGCAAAAGAAGGGACTACCAATAGATGGTGTGGCTGGACCAAAAACCCTAGCAGCCTTATATAAAACTGCTGGTACTGATATTCGTCTACCAACAAACACACAGCTCAAACGCGGTAGTAGAGGAACGGTAGTCAGCGATCTACAAAAGAAGTTGACAACCTTAGGATTTTTTAATGGTCCGATCACTGGCTATTACGGGCGCATGACCCAAGCAGCGGTAATTAAATTTCAGCGAGCCAAGGGATTACGGGCGGATGGCGTTGCTGGACAAAACACCTTATTCGTAATCAATGGTGGTTCGATCAACAGCGCCACTCAGTTACGGCGAGGTAACAGAGGAACTGCTGTGACCAAACTGCAACAGCGCATGAGGGAGTTGAAAGTCTACAACGGTCCAGTAACGGGATTCTACGGTCGTTTAACTGAAGCAGGGGTCATAAAATTTCAGCGCTTGAGGGGACTACCAGTGACTGGTATTGCTGACTCTCGCACTTTGTCAGACTTAGCCAAAAATCCTAATGATCAGGATAATCTTACCAACGTGACTGAGTTGCGACCAGGCAGCAATGGCGAATCGGTTACAAAACTGCAAAATCGCCTTACACAGTTGGGATTCTACAAAGGGCCAGTAACAGGATACTATGGTAAATTAACTGAGACCGCAGTCAAAGATTATCAGCTTTCTCGGGAACTGCCAGCAAATGGCATTGCTGACTCTCGTACCTTATCAGCACTACGGGGCAATTCTTCTGGTATTGCCGTTGCTACCACCATCATTACTCCATTAAAACGAGGTAGTCGTGGCACAAGAGTGAATAGCCTTCAGAATCGCTTGATTTCCCTAGGCTACTATAAAGGATTAAAAGATGGCGTATTTGGACCAGACACAGAGGCAGCCCTGAAGCAATATCAACGGGACAAAGGCTTATTTCCCAATGGAATTGCTGATGCTAGAACCTTTTCATCTCTTGCTCCACGCTAATCGCTGAACGTCTGGTATAATCTCAAAACCTTGACAGCCCTGTCCCCGCCTAACTATAGGAGTGTGGGCGGGGTATCCTGCTGAAATTTTTAATGAACCAGGATGCCTACTCAAACCATTGAAATCCTATCAGCTGAAGAACTGCGCCGTACAGTCAATCGTTTGGCATCTCAAGTGATCGAACAAGTGAGTGATTTGTCCAAACTAGCACTGGTGGGTATCTATACCAGAGGTGTTCCTTTAGCTCAGTTGCTAGGACGTCAGATTGAAACCCTAGAGCAGGTTAGTGTGCCAGTGGGAGCCTTGGATATCACCTTTTATCGAGATGATCTTGATCGAATTGGTATCCGCACCCCGGCAAAAACAGATATTCCCTTCGATCTTGATCGTAAGATAGTGGTGTTGGTAGATGATGTCATTTATAGAGGACGTACCATTCGTGCTGCTCTAAATGCGGTGCTTGAGTATGGTAGACCCCAAACGATTAAATTATTAGTGCTAGTAGACCGAGGACATCGGGAACTGCCGATTAGTCCAGATTTTACTGGCAAACTACTCCCCACATCCGCCGAAGAACAGGTAAAGGTTTATCTAAACGATCATGATGGTCGGGATGGAGTGGAATTAATTAAAGTAATTAGCCCCTGAATCGTGATCAGATTGCTCTTATTTTCCAAATAATTATGACCCAAACCCAACAGCGAAAGGCCGACCACATCAGGATTTGTCTGGATGAAGATGTTCAATTTCGTGCCAATACCAATGGACTGGAAAGGTACCGCTTCACTCACTGTTGCTTACCAGAACTAAACCGCAGTGAGATTGACATATCTACTACATTTCTGGGGAAATCCTTGGGAGCACCATTGTTGATTTCTTCTATGACTGGTGGTACTGAACAGGCAAAAACGATTAATTTTCGTCTGGCTGAGGTTGCCCAACATTACAAACTAGCCATGGGGGTTGGTTCTCAGCGAGTAGCTGTGGAAAAACCCGAGGTTGGTCATACCTTTGCGGTGCGCTCCCAAGCTCCAGATATTATCCTATTTGCCAACATCGGTGCGGTTCAGCTGAACTACAGTTATGGACTAGAAGAATGCCAAAAGGTGGTTGACCTGTTAACAGCAGATGCGCTGATTTTGCACATCAATCCCTTGCAGGAGTGCATTCAAGCTAATGGGGATACTAATTTCAAGGGTTTACTTGACAAAATTAATGATTTATGCAGTAAGTTAACGGTACCAGTGATTGCTAAAGAAGTGGGTAATGGCATCTCAGCCGCTATGACCCAGAAGTTGCTGGAAGCTGGTGTTACCGCTATTGATGTTGCTGGTGCCGGGGGCACGTCTTGGGCAAAGGTAGAAAGTGAGCGAGGATTAACCGCTCATCAGCGTCGGTTAGGACAGACCTTTGGTGACTGGGGTTTACCAACCGCTGAGTGCATTACCAGTATTCGAGCCATTGCTCCCGACATTCCCCTAATTGCATCTGGGGGATTGCGCAATGGTTTGGATGTGGCAAAAGCGATCGCATTAGGAGCCGATATTGCTGGTCTAGCATTACCATTCCTGCAAGCAGCAGCTGAGTCAGTAGATGCCGTTGATGCCTTAGTGCAACTGTTGATGGCAGAAATCACTACCGCTCTATTCTGCACCGGTAATGCTACGTTGTCTGATCTCAAGCAATCCGACACTTTAAAGAAGTTAGGATAGTAATAATAGGGAATAGGGAATAGGGAATAGGGAATAGGGAATAGGGAATAGGGAATAGGGAATCAGGAATAGGGAATGGCTAAACGCCCTTAATCCTGAATACTTAATCCCTAATCCTGAATACTTTATTCCTAATTCTGAATACTTGATCCCTAATCTTTAATCCTTAATCCTTAATCCTTAATCCTTAATCCTGAATCCTTAATCCTTAATCCTTTACCAAATGCGTCAATTTATCCAACAAACTTTGGCCAGCCTAGTAGGAAGTCTTGCCGGTTTAATTCTATTTTTTAGTTTAGCTACTAGTGGATTCCTGTTTCTACTGATTGCAGTAGCATCCAAAGATACAGGGCCACAGGTTCAAGATAAATCAGTGCTGGTGTTTGATTTATCCGTCAATATCAGCGATACCAATCCTACCTCAAGCACTAGTGAAGTGATTGAAGAGGTGTTATCGGGTCAACAAAGCAATATCATCCCTTTGCGCAAAGTGCTCGATACTCTGGATAAGGCAACTAAGGATAAGCGCATTGTTGCCCTCTACCTGGATGGATCCGCATCTAAAACTGTTGGCAACACTGGGTTAGCAAATCTCAAGGAGGTAAGGGAGGCTCTGGAGCGTTTCCGAGCTGCTGGGAAAAAAATTATTGCCTATGACGTAGATTTGGGAGAACGGGAATACTATCTTAGCTCGGTTGCGGATACGATAATTATTAACCCAATGGGAGTTGTGGAAATCAATGGCTTGAACTCTGCCCAACTTTTTCTGACCGGAGCTCTCCAGAAGTATGGTATTGGTGTTCAGGTAGTTCGAGTTGGCAAGTACAAGTCCGCAGTTGAACCGTTCTTGCTCAAACAGCTGAGTCCTGAAAGTCGGGAACAGACTCGAGAATTGTTAGATGATATTTGGGATGAATTTTTGACAGCAGTGGGGAAAAGTCGTGAGATTACTCCCAAGACCTTGCAAGCGATCGCTAATACTAAAGGGATGTTGATCGCATCAGAGGCCAAAACTCAAGGTTTGGTGGATCAAGTTGGATACTTCGATGAGGTGATTGCTACTCTCAAAGAGCTTACTGGAGAAAATAAAAAGGATAAATCGTTCCGGAAAATTAAGCTGGCTACTTACGCTAGAGCGAAAAGTCCTTACTCTAAAAATCGCAAGTCTAAGCATAAAATTGCCGTAGTTTATGCCGAGGGTAGCATTGTTGACGGTCAGGGAAACCTTGAGCAAGTGGGGGGTGAACGCTTTGCTAAACAGCTGCGCGAGCTACGGCTGGATAAAGATATTAAAGCAGTAGTGCTAAGGGTTAATAGTCCTGGTGGCAGTGCTACAGCCTCTGAGATTATTCAACGGGAAGTGCGGCTGATCCGTCAGGAAAAGCCAGTGATTGTGTCTATGGGCAATGTAGCAGCTTCTGGTGGCTACTGGATTTCTACCTATAGCGACCGAATTTTTGCTGAGCCAAATACTATCACTGGTTCTATTGGTGTCTTTGGTGTACTTTTTAATATCCAAGAATTAGCTAACAACAATGGTCTGACCTGGGACATTGTACAAACAGCTTCTTTAGCGGATATTCAAAGTACTGTCCGTCCCAAAACAGACCAAGAGTTGGCAATCTACCAAACCATGGTTAATCAGATTTATGACCAGTTCATTGACAAGGTAGCAGAGTCACGTAAATTGCCTAAGGGCAAGGTGAAAGACATTGCTCAGGGACGGGTTTGGTCAGGTATAGAGGCCAAGGAGATAGGTTTAGTTGATGAGATTGGGGGTATTAATGATGCTATTGAGTATGCAGCTAAGCAAGCTAAGTTAAAGGATGATTGGAAAGTAGAAGAGTATCCAAAAATTCCTAGTTTCGAGGAAAGGATTCTGGAGACACTGACTAATGATGTTACGCTCACAAGCCGACAATTACCTGAGCCACTAACTACAGAATTGCTGAAGCTAAAACAGGATTTGGCAATTTTAACAACCTTGAATGACCCGAAGGGGATTTATTCTATTCTACCGTTTAACTGGCGGCTTGATTAAGGGTTCCATAGCGCAGCCAAAAGGCCAAGGTTGTCTGTCAGAATGCAGAATGTAGAATTAAGAATGTAGAATTAAGAAGGTAGAATTAAGAAGGTAGAATTAAGAATGTAGAATTAAGAATGTAGAATTAAGAATGTAGAATTAAGAAGGTAGAATTCCAAAGTCTACCTTCTTAATTCAAAACTGTTTGAGATTGAGCTTCCTTAAAGTTTTTTAAGATTCAGCTAGAAATCGAAAGCAAAACTTCGCTCACCTAATCGTCAAGAAACGACTAAAGTCTCAATCATTGCTTCACATAGCGCCCCATTCAAAACTTGATCGAACCTAACAAACATTGGAGAACTATTGAGTTCCAAAAATACAAGTTGTTTGGTGTGTGGATCGGTTTTGAAGTCAGCCGCCCCAAAATCCATCTGTAAAGCGACCATTAATTTGCGTAGCAACTCTACTTCTTGGGGAACTGTTTCGAGTGGAATCACCTCAGCATCTGGTTTAACCCGATAATCTAGATGCTGACTACGGATTTCAAAAGCAAAGGTATGATTCCCTACGACATAGATCCGTACTTCTGGCGCTACTAAACGATTTTGGACAATAGCTGGCATCGCAGCACAACCATTACGAAACTGGATAGAGGAGTACAATTGCTCTAGGGAATAACAAAAATCACCCCCAGCAACGGGTTTAGCAATCGCACTCCCCGCAGAATATTTTCCCAATTCCTCGGCTTCGTTGGTGATCCAAGTATCAGGGGTTTGCAAACCTAACTGTTGCGCTAGTATCAGCATTGCTGGCTTATTGCCAACTGCAGGTACATGGTGACGATTGAACAACCGGATATGGTTTTGGGATAGCAACCAACCATAGAGGGTTTGATACCAACCCGATGCCCGTTGTGATGCCCCAGAGTTCGGAGCGTTAAGATTACCAAAAACGTCATACCGCATAAAAGCTCCGGTTACAGACAGAACTGGAGCCTCAACTCTGGGATGCCTTTGGGTAAGATGCCATGAAAATTTCGGACTTTCTTCTTGCCCATGGCGTAAATCGCAAATCGGGACTTGTTGACCTTGAGCAACTTCAATCAACCGAGTCAGATTTGGATCTAACTCCCCACCTGCAACAAGCAAACATCCACCATCTGCTGATTTAATCATTAGTACCGACCAAATGGACTACTCTCTTCACCCAGTGCTAGAGTTGTTGGTCCTTCCTCTCCTACTGCCTTTGTTGTCGGTTGAGGCTCTTCCTCTCCTAGTGCCTGTGTAGTGACTTGAGGCTCTTCCTCTCCTACTGCCCGTGTAGTCGGTTGAGGAGCTTCCTCTCCGTATGCCTGTGTAGTGACTTGAGGATCTTCCTCTCCTACTGCCCGTGTAGTCGGTTGAGCTTGTATAGTAAATCGAGGATCTTCCTCTCCCAATGCTAGTGTAGTCGTTTGAGGCTCTTCCTCTCCGTATGCCTGTGTAGTAAATCGAGGCTCTTCCTCTCCGTATGCCTGTGTAGTAAATCGAGGCTCTTCCTCTCCTAGTGCCCGTGTAGTTGGTTGAGCTTGTGTAGTAAATCGAGGCTCTTCCTCTCCGTATGCCTGTGTAGTGACTTGAGGCTCTTCCTCTCCTAGTGCCTGTGTAGTAACTTGAGGGTCTTCCTCTCCTACTGCCCGTGTAGTTGGTTCCTCTTCTCCTACTGCCAATGTCGTCGGTCGAGGGCTTGACTCGCCAGGCTTGAGGAACTCAGCAGCATGAACCGTAATACAATTGATTCGGGCAGAAACAATTACCGCATCTGCACCATTGGTCGGTGTAAAGTCAACACAAGCCGTGATTGGCGTCAGTCTTGGAAGACTAATACCTGACGGTTTATCAGCATCAAAACTGAATTCTAGGACAGAATCATCTGGATTGGGGTCTGCTGAGTTGTCTAACCGGGGATTTGTCCAGCCAGAAGTGGCAGCAAGCCCATCTGCTTGAATACTGAGTACAAGGGGAGACTCACTTATCTTAATTACAGAAACTTCCAAAACTCTGAAAACTTTCATCCTGCTACGTATTTTCTCCAGATATATCTAACAGTTATTCATGATTAAGTCACCATTAAAGTCACCTTAGATCCTTTGAGGCAAAGTAACTTTGATGGTTGACTCAACTATCCATAGGAATTTATATCCTTTTTGTTTCTAAATAAGATGAGGCGTTATAAAAATTTAAGCATTATATAGCAGTCCTATATGATTCGTGAAATATATTGGCCAAAGTGAACGCTAAAACCCTTGCCCAGCAATAATCCCAGATTTTGCTGATTTTACAAATGATTTAGGATTGCTATAGCGGTTTTCAGGGGTCGGGTACGGTGAAATGTGAATTACACTATTTACCCCGTTCCCGATTCCCGATTCCCGATTCCCGATTCCCGATTCCCGATTCCCAATTACCGATTCCCGATTCCCGATTCCCTCTTAAAACCGATACTTGCGAATCTGCTGTTGAGAATCCTTACTTACCAGCGCCCAGATTCCGATTGGTAAAGCATTCCCTTGAGCATCCACCTTAATTTCCATCACAATTGGTGGTGGTGATATCGGTCGGTTAGAGTTCTCTTGCCTAGCACTATTTAATTCTTCATTAATTTGTTCCCGTTGGTCTTCTGGCATATAGTAAGTTTCCAATCCGTACTCAATCGAGCCATAGTTAGCAACACCTTTGAGGGGAATCTGATTAGCTGGTAGTCGGGAAGGGAATTTGGCACTTAAGCCTACTGGTTTCCAGGGTATTGGTAGTTTAGTTGAGTTGGATGAGTCTGGTGCTTCTAAAATTACGTAAAAACGGGTACCAGGCTTGATAAACGTTACCTTGTTGCCATTAGGTTGTTCCTTGGGCAATTTTTGCCAGCCAGGAAGATTGCGTAAGTTGTCCTGATTAGAGATATCGTATCTTAGAGTTTGGGAATAGCCTCGCAAAAGTTCATAAGGGTCTACTGGCGCTGTCTGAAGGATGACAGTTTTTCCAGTCACTGTAGTGTAAATTGCCTGGGTGGGAACAGTAATAATTAGTGCGGTTTGAAATAAAAGAGGTACCCAGAATCGCCAGCTTGGGATAGGACGGGAATACTCAGAATTAATGCTCATAGGTCATAAGTCATAAGTCATAAGTCATAATTCAGACTTCAGATAGCGCTCAAACCATAGTCCAGCACCAATAATACCTAGCCCACAGAGGAATAAGACTATGGATTTGACTAATAAACCAGTATCGTACTCCAGCATCCGGGTCAAAATTTGCAGCGTCAGTAGCACCATGCCACCCCAAAATAAACCTCGTTTCCCCTCTGCTAGTCCGGCGCGGATTAAACCGATGTCGATTAGGAATAAAAGCAGATTGAAGATGAATACCGCTATGATGGGTAGAATACCAATACTGAGATGCCAATAGGGAACTAGGGCGCTGATCACAATCATAATAGCCACAACCTTAGTTGTTGAGTCCATTCGAGGTAACAGTCTGCTCCATGCCCAGATCGTTAAGCTACCTAAAATGACACTATCAATCACGGCAGGTTCCAGGAGTATTGAGGTGACGTCAACTAGCGGTTTGACTGATGGGGAACTATCCCATAACACGTGGAAAGACAAAAAATAACATGATAGGCTGAGGAAGGTGATCCCAAGAGTGCGGGCTGTGCTATTAAATTCCTGGAGGTTGGGCTGAATTCTTCCCAGGAAACCCCCGTATGACCATAACCAGGCTGGTGGTAGAGCGCATGCGATCGCAGCAATCCAACCGGGATAAGGCCATAGCTCGAAGTTGATCAAGTTCCATTCCAGGGCAGCAACTACTGCGATCGCACTTAAGCGAAACATCCATCGTGAACGACACCAGTAAGCCAAGGGAATAAACAGTAAACCCGCAAACACTGGCATATGTTGTATGATTAGCCTTAGCCAAGACAACTCTGTGATTGCCAGAAATTCTGGCTGGGACATTCCTTGCACATACCCTAACCCAATCAATACCATTGCCAGCATCCCTAATAGGGTCAAGCGTAGGCTATAAGCCATGGCTAAGACTCCTAATCCCCAAATCAGGTATAACTGATAGAGTGGTCCACTTTGGTGGAACATTTGGGACATCAGTGCTATATTGGCTCCTAAAGTCAGGGCTCCTAAAAGTAATAAACCCTGTCCCAAACGGCTTTGCCTACCTTGGGTTGGGTCTCGCCATAGATAGAAGCCAGCAATGTTGATCCCGAAGAAGACACTCAGAAGGAAAGTCACTTTCAACCACCGAGACCAGGCTTGCCAGTTGGCTGCCACAAAGGTGATCATGCCCAAGCCTAAGAGAAGACTGCCTAGTACCAGCAAAATTACGACGAATCGATTACGGGCCGCTACTTCCAGGTCACTAAATTGATAGCGTTCCGCTAATTGAGCGTATAGGCCAGCATCAATCAACCCTTCTGTTTGCCATTGTTGTGCTTCTTGACGTAACTGGTGACGAAATTTATCGGAAGGCATCACAACCTATTTTTTTGAGCTTAAGACTTTCATTTGGGAATATACAATGTTATAATCACTAACCGACTGAATGTTTGATTATGTCCATGATATGGTGTAAACATTCTGTAATAATTAGATTAGAGTAAGTAAAAAACTGTTAACTAGAATCGGAGCTAATGGTAAAGCAGAGGTCAACGTGTGGGTCGTAGTAGCTCCGATCATGTGGTATATAGGAGTTTTGATTTTACTGCATCCGTCTGTTCAGTTGAGGTTGGTAAGGTACGTCAGAAGATTGTCTAGACGTGGTAAGTGTTCGTCCCTCAAATTTATCCTTATCCACCCTAGTGACTGGTGTCAACAATTTTTTCCTTTTTTTGTTATAGCCCGGAGGTATCTCTAAATGTCCATTCGTCTGTACATAGGTAACTTACCTAAAGAAGAAGTAAACCGTGATGAGCTGCAAGCTATTTTTGCTGAAGCCGGTGACAACTTTAGCACAAAAGTGATTAAAGATCGTAAAACTGGTAAATGTCGGGGCTTCGGCTTCGTCACGGTGGCAACGGATGAGGAGGCTGATCAATTCATTGAAAAGTTCAATGGTCTTATGTTCAAGGATACTGCCTTGAAAATTGAAAAAGCTCTGCCACGATCCAAGAATCCAGAGAAAGAAGCATCTAAGGAGAAAGAAAAACCCAATCAGGACTCAACTTCATCTAGCAGCAACACTCCCCCCCCTCGCCGTAACAACAACAAGAATAAGTCTAAGCGTAAGCATCAACAGACTACATCTGACCCCGCTGGAATTCAACCCGATCCCCGTTGGGCTAATGAATTGGCAAAGCTGAAAGAAATGTTATCGGCTCAAACTACTAACTCTTAAGTTGGGATACATCTAACTGATTTCGATTAGCAATTCTGGCAAGATTAGCCCTACGTCCTACCCGTCCGGGAGGCGTGGGCTTATTGCTCTGTAAAGCTTGAAGCTTTCGAGGGAATTTTTAAATAAAAGATTTAATCACTTAGCGCCTGGGTTTGACCAGTCTGCTCATAGTACTGCTGATAGTACTGCTTTAATAGTTCGATATCTGACTCATTCTGCCCGACAGAGAGTCTTTTCTTTTTTTTGGTTGATGATCACTGGCAAATCCCGATAGGTTTATGGTCTCTTAAGCCAGATCTCGATAGCTTACTAATACCAAAGAAATTAAAGCCAACGAAACAGGAAGCCATTGAGCTTGATAGATAGCGGTCAATGTTGTGTGTCCACTACCAACTACCTATTAGCTTAACGCTTATGGTGGAAAGTCTCGCAAGCTCAGGTAATTTTGCATCGTCTGTTACCCGATCGATTTACAATTATCAATTGTGAACTAAAACTTAAGTTTTAACCACTGACCACTAACCACTAATCACTAACGTTGTTATGAGTGCAGAAATTGACCCCATTAAGCTAATGAAACAGGAAGTTGGCAAAGCAGCTGCCAAGCGGGTGCAGTCAGGAATGATTGTGGGGCTAGGCACTGGTTCAACGACTGCCTATGCAATTCAGTTTTTAGGCGATCGCTTAAACTCTGGAGAGATTAAGGATATTGTAGGGATCCCCACCTCTTTCCAGGCAGAAGTCTTGGCGAAACAGTACGGTATTCCTTTGACTACCCTTGATGCGGTGGATCACATTGATGTAGCGATTGATGGTGCTGACGAAGTCGATCCCCAGAAAAATTTGATTAAGGGGGGTGGCGCTGCCCACACCCGTGAGAAAATTGTAGATTCCCTGGCCAAACAATTTATCGTAGTGGTGGATAGCACTAAAATAGTTGACAGCTTGGGGTCTACCTTCCTATTACCTGTAGAAGTTATCCCAATGGCAATCACACCAGTTATGAATGCCATTGAAAAGCTAGGGGGTAAACCGGAACTCCGCATGGGGGTCAAAAAAGCTGGACCAGTGATTACGGATCAGGGAAATATGGTGGTTGATGTCAAATTTGAGGCCATTGATAACCCAGCTGAGCTAGAAAAAACTATCAATAATATTCCTGGTGTCCTGGAAAATGGTTTATTTGTTGGGGTTACGGATCTCGTTCTAGTTGGAGAAGTTAAGGATGGTCAGACCGTGATCCGGGAAATTTAACACATCCAGCACTAAAGCTTCATGGTGCCGTGGGATTCTTGCTTGATAGAAATACTCTTGATAGAAATACTCAGATATTTCTCCCAAGCCAAGGCAATTA